>JBBRKB010000369.1:0-4249 GCA_038218385.1 Cytophagales bacterium
ACAATGAAGCATTAAAGGTGTTTGGCACGGGTGGACCCGGTGATGTTTTGTTCAACGGTTCCCAAACTACGGCAACACGTCCCGGCTTACCCATTGGTTCTTTCTTTGGTTACCGAGCAGATGGTATATTCCAGAATCAAGCAGAGCTGGATGCATACCCTCACCGTGGCGATGCTGGCATTGGCGACCTTCGGTATGTAGATGTAAACAATGATGGCTTCCTAACATCTGAAGACCGAACAAATATCGGTTCACCAATTCCAACGTTTCTTTATGGATTTAGTTTTGAAGTAGGTTATAAAGCCTTTGACCTGTCAGCAGACCTTCAAGGGCAGCAGGGAAACAAAATTTACAACGCCAAAGAAACCGTACGTCCTGACCTTTACAATTTTGAACAGCATGTTTTTAGTCGTTGGACGGGTGAAGGAACCAGCAACACAGAACCGCGTGCTTCACAAGGAGGATACAACTGGCTTCCTTCATCAAGGTTTATTCAAGATGGATCTTTCTTCCGGCTGCGAAGCATCTCGATTGGTTACAATCTTCCAACAGATGTGGCGAGTCGCGTAAACATGAAATCGGCACGGCTCTATTTGCGCGGCACCAATCTTTTTACAGCATCAAAATTTACAGGCTATTCACCCGAAGTAACGAGTGGCAGCGTGCTTGAAAATGGTATTGACAACAGCACCTATCCTGTGTCGGCAATTTATTCGGTTGGTCTTAATGTAACGTTCTAATTGAATTGGATTATGAAAATTTTAAAAATATATAGAGCGCAAATAGTGAAGTGGTGCATCGTATTTTCTTTGTTGATTTTTTCAGCCTGTAGCGATTTTCTGGAAAAACCTTTACAAGGTGAATTGACACAACAAAGTTTTCCAACCACTGGCTCTGATGCCTTGCTGGCTACAAATGCCATTTATAACATTATGCGTGTGAACACTTTTAATCAAGGCTTGTTCCCCATTCTCGATATCATGTCGGACGATGCACGCAAAGGAAGTAACCCCGATGATGGGGCATCAACTGTGGGGCCGTACGATTCTTTCACACACCTTGCCACTGAAGGAAACATTAGTCGCTGGTGGAATACCTTGTATGAAGGCGTGAAGCGCGCCAATGTAGTGATCGAACTCGTTCCTAAAATAACAACAATGGATGCCGCCTTGCGCACCCGTTATGTTGGAGAAGCAAAATTTCTGCGCGGCTTATTTTATTTTGACCTTGTGCGTGCGTGGGGTGGGGTGCCCATTGTTACATCGGCCATTTCAGGCACAGGTTTAGGGAAGTCAACAAAAGAGGAAGTCTATTCATTAATAGAAGCAGATCTTCTTGATGCCATCGAGGCATTACCAGAAAATTCTGACTATGCTGCCAATGATGTCGGTCGTGCATCACGTGGTGCAGCGAAAGGATTGTTGGCAAAGGTGTATCTCTTCACTGGCGATTTTTTAAATGCTGAAAAGTATGCCATGGAAGTAATTGCATCAGGACAGTACGACCTAGAAGACAATTTTGAAGATGCCAACAGTGTGAATGGTGAACAGGGAGTTGAATCTGTTTTTGAAGTGGGTGCCTTACCTTTTGAAAGCACGGAACGAGGAGGCAATCAATACGCCAACGTGCAAGGTGTGCGAGGATCGCCCAATAGAGGATGGGGATTCAATCGGCCTTCACTTGATCTACAAAACTCTTTTGAGACGGATGACCCGCGGCTTAATGCTACTGTTATTTTTCTAGGAGAAGAGATTGATGGCGTTACCATTGTTGGTGATGGACCTACACCTGATGAAACAAAGGATGCCAATAATATTCTTGTTGAAATAGAATGTTATAATCAGAAGGTATGGACACCTGGCACTACCGTTCCTTTTTCTTTTGGATACAACCGCCGCTTACTTCGCTATGCTGATGTGTTGCTGATGGCAGCGGAAGCCTTGAATGAAAATAACAAACCTGGTGAAGCTTTAATCCAACTCAACAAAGTAAGAGCACGCGCGAGGGGAGGAAATGCTGCCCTTCTTCCTGATGTGGTCGAGACCGATAAAACACTTTTGAAAGAAATTATCATGAATGAACGCCGACATGAGTTGGCATTGGAAAGCCATCGCTTTTGGGATCTTGTGCGCACCGGAAAAGCCGTAACTGTTTTAGGTCCATTGGGATTTAAAGCAGGCAAGGATGAGTTGCTGCCCATTCCCCAAAGTGAAATAGATCTTGCTCAAGGTTCCATCAAACAGAACTTGGGCTGGGAATAAACAATAATTAATTTGAACTTAATATTTAACAACTATGAAAAACTTGAAGTGGATTTTATGTGGACTGCTGGCATTAGGATTTATTGCCACAGTGATGGTAAGCTGTAAAGACGATGACGGCCCTACAGCCTTTACCTTAGAATCGTTGACTGCCGGAGCGATTGATTTAAATGGGGCGACAAGTCCTACAGGTGTGCCAACAAACCCAACGATTACAGCTACGTTTGCAGCCAATGTTGACGCTGCTACAGCGACAGCGGCAAACATTAAACTTACCCGTGATTATGATGATGCTGACCTACCGCTAACCATCACGGTAGCTGGAAAGACCATCACCATCAAACCAGTGGAAGCACTCGGAACGGGATCACTCTATGAATTAAAAATGGGATCGGGGTTGAAGTCTACGGAAAATATTGCGTTTACGGAGACGGCCCGCAATTTTACAACCGAAGGAACCTTTGCGCCTGCTGGTGTGATTGCTCATTTTACATTTGAAAATAATGTGAATGATGTGGTTGGAAGTTTTGATCCTACCACAGGCGGAACTGCCGTGACGTACGTTGATTCACGGAAAGCGGCTGCAGGTAAAGCGGCATCGTTTAACGGAACCACTACTATCATTGAAGTTCCCAATGGACATCAACTGATGTCGCATGGCGACTTCGCGGTAAGTTTTTGGATGAAGGTAGATGGTTCTAAGGAGGGACACTTTGTTTTTGGTCTTGGAGCCTGGTATGGTTTCCAATTTGAAATTGCGGGTGGAGCATGGGCTGCAGAAGACAAAGGCATGAAGCTGGCTACGCGTTACAACTTGGGCGCCACAACAGATGCTGAAGATACCTGGTGGAATGGACAGGCGAATGGCTGGCAAGGATCGTTAGTATCAAAAGAAATAACTGGTGGAATTGGTACTATTATAAAAGACAAGTGGGCACATGTAGTATGTTCTTATAACAAGACAACTAAAGTAGGTACCATGTACGTGAATGGTGATAAGGTGCGTGAGTGGGATTTTGATTTGTGGCCTAATGATTCAGCCAAGAAAAATGCTACCGGCGTTAAGTTTGCAGGTAATACAACTGATGGCGGCAATAATCTGGCAATAGGTTTCATACAGGCGAGTGGTAATCGAATTGTTACCGATACATGGGCAGATCCTTCTAATCCAGATAATAATCACTTCAAAGGACAGTTAGATGATATACGGTTCTTCTCCAAACCGATAACGTCAACCGAAGTTTCCCTGATGTACAATTCAGAGAAGCCTTAATATTTTTTATTGTTTATAGTTTAGTAGGGTTGAAGAAGGTTTCCCAAATGGGAGGCCTTCTTCTTTAAAGACATCAATGAAATTTTTTAGAACACACTTTAGTTACTGGTTTTTAATTATAGCCTTACACGTGAGCAGTTGTCAGGATGCGAGACAGGTTCAGCCTGTCTCCGTCCTACAACTTTCCGTTGTTCGTGTAGGTACCGTTACGCTTGATCTCAATGATTTTTCAAAAAACAAAAGCGCTCCGAATAACAAGCCCCTAGTGGCTACCTTTTCTGCACCGCTTGATCTGGCAACAGTTCCACCCAATATCAAACTTCAATCAAAAAACACGGGTTTGTTTGTTGATGTTACACTTTCTTTTTTGGATAGTGATAAATCAATTTCTATTGCCCCTTCACAAAGCTTAAAGAGTCAGGAAGAATATCAACTTATTATAGGGGATCAATTGAAGGGTGCCGGCAAAGAAATATTCCCAGGATTTACGGTTTCATTCACTACCATACCGGGTTCAATTTCTATTTCTTCTTTAAAAATAAACGCTGAAGATGTGTTGACACAAACACGGATAACAGATATTCCTGTGGCGGATACACAGATTGAACTCATCTTTAGTTCGCCTTTGAGCGCGTCAACAATCACAACGGATAACATTCGCATTTTTGATGGTAACAAAAGTATTGCCACCACATTGTCCTTATCGGATGATAAC
>JBBRKB010000370.1:0-4245 GCA_038218385.1 Cytophagales bacterium
GGCACTTCAAACCAATAGTGTATGTAGGGGGGTTGGGTGTCAGTGGAATACTCGTATTGACTGATCGGATATTCATTGTAGTTGTTAAGGAAGTCAAGATCCATGAGGCTTGATTTGGACCAGTCTTTATTGCAGTGGACAATGCGGACATAATAGTAGTCACCATGTTCACGAAGGTCATCAAATTCAAGTTGGAGGTTCCAGGTTCCGAAAGAGGTTATAGAAGGTAAAAGTTGATTTTCAGGATGGCCCAAATTCGGATATAGCCGGACAGTTTTTATTTCAGGCTCATAAACGTGGTCCGATAAGGTCAGGGTTTTGGAAATACCTTGTGAAAATGTCGAACTTTGAAACAAAATTAAAAATAGAAGAAACAGGGATCCTTTGTGCATAGTGTACAAATTGAATAATTTTTATAACGATCAAATATAATGATCCAATATGAATCCAACCATCTGAGGTAAGGGTGTGTCAAATATGCAACACAACCCCAAAATAGAATCAATGCTCGGTGAACAAGAGCTAATTGAAGGCTGCCGGAAACCTGACAGAGCCATTCAAAAGGCTTTATATGAACGATATTGTCGAAAAATGATGGTTGTCTGTTTACGTTATTCAAAATCTACCCTTGAAGCAGAAGATGTTTTGCAAGAGGGGTTTGTGAAGGTTTTTCAGGGTATCAAAAATTTTAGGGGAGAATCAAAATTAGAGACGTGGATCACGCGGATAATGGTAAACACCGCGCTCAACTCTCAACGCAGAAAACTCTACCTCTTGCCCATGGTGGATGTTACCGAGATAGATTTGCCAGAGCATGAAATGAGTGTTTCGGATCTTAACTACTCGCAATTACTTGATATGATCCAATCCCTTCCACAGGGATGCCAGGTTGTTTTTAACCTCTTTGCTATTGAAGGGTATGGTCATAAAGAAATTGGGGAGTTGCTGGGCATCTCAGAGGGGACATCAAAATCGCAGTATGCGCGTGCCCGGAGTTTAATAAAATCGAAATTATTGAAAGACTCAACGTATTATTCAAAATATGGAGAAGCAAAAATTTGAAGATGCTTTCCGGAATATTTTCCGTAACGCTGAAGAGGAGCCCTCATCTGGCGTATGGACAAATATTGAGCTGGATTTAGAGCGCCTGGAAGGGCGAAAGATGAAGAAGCGTATTCTGTTCTACCAGTTGGTAGCGGCGGCTGCCGTGTTGTTGGCGGTGGTCAGCACCGGTCTATTTTATTATTCAGAAACAAATTCCGGTAAGCAAATTAACAACACCACAATAGCGGATAACAACCCCGGTAATGAGTCGCTACCTTCAGGTGAAAGAAAATCAGAGACGGCTCCAAATTCTAGCATGAGATTGGATCGGGATAACAACGAGAGAAGTAGCCTTGACAACACGCAAGAGGCTGCTGGGCGGAATAAGCAATCAACGGATGTTGCTAAATCGAAAGATGAAATGGCATCCGGTAAAAAATCTAAGTCAGCACTTCAACCCCATTTAAATCAGAAGGGAAGTGTACAGGGTGGTGTTGCTCTCGCCAGTAAGAACGCACAGGCAGAAAAAGAAAAAATAAGTTTGGGGTCTGAAGATTTAACGCAGGCAATGGCTGAAGAAAGCAGAATGGAAGCTAATGTTGGCACCTTCTCATCCAATCATTTACCTAAACTATATCAATCGCGCCCTGTTGTATTGGTTTTGCCAGAAACTCAAATAGACGAAGGTCAGGTGCTTCTTGCGCGACTTGCCTATGAAGAACAGCTAATGAACCAAGACAAAACGGAAAAAAATAAACGTGATGAGCGGGTATGGACCTCACTTGGTTTTGCAGCGGGAAGCTTTAGCCATGTAGGAGGAGCGGGGGACACACCAAAAGCAGCGGGTCTCAATTCCTTTCAGGATTATAATACCCTTGGTAATTCACTTTCAAACGAAACCTCTGCACCTGGTTTTTCATATTCAGTGGGTGTGAATGTGGGTGGTAAGATTGCCAATCGATGGACTTTGCAAGGAGGTGTAAATTACTTAACCCAAAATTCATCGTATACATCCAATGCATTGATTGTAGGAGATCAGAATTTTGCCGCTGCGCCCACCATTGCCGAGGTCAACAAATCGCAGGGATTAAATTCGCGCGCAGCTGATTTTGTCTCTACTCCTGAATATTCCGTCAATAACAATATTCAATTTTTTAGCCTCCCGGTATCGGCCGGATATTTAATTATTGATAAAGATTTTGGCTGGCAATTGAATACGGGTATATCAACAGACTTCTTTGTTCAAAATGTATTGACACCGGATAATGAAAATTTGTCAAGGACAACCAGTGGGAGAGGTGATGACAGCCCTTACAGACCTTATAATTTCAGTGGACTTATCGGAACAGAAATTTCATATCGTGTGGCCGAGCGGTACCGTGTGTCCTTGAATCCAGGCTTTCGCTACCCCTTCAACTCCATTTACAAGACTGAGTTGGGCATCACTACAACACCCGTGACATTTGATGTAGCCTTAAAATTTAAATACATATTCCATTAGTCTTTCCAACCTGCATTGATCTTGTGGTGTCTAAAAATCAAACAAACCCCAACTCAATATGGAAGCCTTGGAAAAACGAATACAGAAACGCGTACATGTTTCCTTATTTGCTCTTTTATTTCTTACTGCGCTGCTTGGCTTAAGCGTTCTCCTTGAAGGGTGCACAGACACATGTGAGACCACCACCAAATATGTTTACTTCGAACCTGTTTATATCAAATTAACAGATATACGTAGTGCCGTTTCCATACAGGCTCCTTCCGAAATCCATTCTCTAGGAAGACTCTATTTTAAAGACGATATTCTTTTTGTCAACGAACCCGGTGAAGGCATTCACGTAATTGATAACCTCGATCCGAAGAACCCCATCAACAAAACATTTATTAACATTCCTGGCAACTATGATCTGGCTATAAAGGGAAATCATTTATATGCGGATAGCTATATTGATTTGGTGGTGTTGGATATCACGAATCTGAATGATATTAAGGAATCATCACGCATTGAAAATGCTTTTGCGCAATACAACAGTTTGGGGTTTTATGTTGATCAGGCGCAAGGTATTGTGACGGAATGGGCAAGAAAAAATCAAGTGGATGTTATGGCTTCCGACTGCAACGCAAATGTTCAAGCCTGGGGAGGTATTTATTATGATCGCGGTATTGCGTTCAATTCTATATCAGCAGAAAGTTTTGATTCAAAGGCCGCCATAGCTCCAGGCAGCGGCTCTGGTCCTGGGCTTGGTGGTTCTTTGGCAAGGTTTACCATTAATAGCAACTACCTCTACACCCTTGATGGTGGCCATGTAAAATATCTCGATATCGTTAATGAAGCGCAGCCCATTCAAAAAGGAGACCTCTTTGTTAATTGGGATATTGAAACCATTTTTCCCTATAACGACAAACTTTTCTTAGGTGCCCGTACGGGTATGCACATTGTAGATGTGTCTTCACCTGACCAACCTGTGTTGCTAAGTTCATATGCTCACATGAATAGCTGCGATCCGGTTGTGGTGGATGACAAGTACGCTTATGTGACTTTGCGTTCAGGAAACACCTGTCAAGGATTTACCAACCAGCTTGAGGTAATTGATATCCAGAATCTAAAAAGCCTGACATTGGTAGAGACGTTTCCGATGACCATCCCTTATGGATTAGGAAAAGATGGGAGCACTTTATTTATATGTGATGGCAATGCAGGGTTAAAAGTTTTTGATGCATCGGATGTTCACACCCTTGATAAAAACCTAATTGCAAAACATACCGGTATCAACGCATTGGATGTGATTCCCTTTAATAATGTGCTGATGCTTATTGGTGAAGATGGGGTCTATCAATACGATTACTCCGAGCCCAAAAACCTAAAGCTCCTTAGCACCATTAAAATCGTGCATGAAGAAAATTAGTCTCCTGATTTTCGTTTTCTGTCATGCTATTTGGGTGTATTCACAAGATACAGTAAGAGTCGCTGATAAACATTTATATTATTCGAACTCCTTTGCTTCAGGTATAATGTTTGATGATGCCGACCATATGTCGCCAAGTATTACAGTGGTTAATGGTATTAAATTCAAGCAGTGGCGTGCCGGTATCGGTATTGGATTGGAGGGATACGATGGCTGGCGAATATTTCCATTCTTTATAAGCAACTCCATTGATTTACGCGGTAAAGGTGGGGGTGATAATTCACTTTTTCTTCAA
>JBBRKB010000371.1:0-4230 GCA_038218385.1 Cytophagales bacterium
TGAGTCAGGAAGAAAAGGAAGCAGGTGTTGCCTTGATTGATATAGGAGGTGGAACTACAGATCTTGCGGTTTTTAAAGATGGCATTATCCGTCATACCGCAGTGATTCCTTTTGGAGGCAATGTGATTACTGAAGACATCAAAGAAGGCTGTTCTATCATAGAGAAACAAGCTGAGTTATTGAAAATAAAATTCGGTTCGGCATGGCCAGGAGAAAATAAGGATAATGAAATTGTTTCCATTCCGGGATTAAGAGGACGGGAGCCAAAGGAAATTACCCTTAAAAACCTATCGAAAATCATTCACGCACGTGTCGTTGAAATTGTTGAACAGGTATATGTTGAAATAAAAAATTACGGACACGAAGAGCAAAAGAAAAAGCTCATTGCCGGAATCGTTTTAACCGGCGGTGGTGCACAACTTAAGCATTTAAAGCAGTTGGTAGAGTACATCACTGGGATGGATACCAGAATAGGGTATCCTAATGAGCATTTGGCGGGTGATAGTGATGAGGAAATAGCGAGCCCATTGTACGCCACGGCTGTTGGCTTGGTGATGGACGGCTTAAAACGTCAAGAACGTAAGCGCATTGAAAAGGCGGCCGAAAAGGAGACCGTTGAAGACGTTGAAATCGCTGCAGCACCAATAGAAGAAGAAGAGGTATTGATCCCATCAATAAAGAAGGAACGCCGATCATTTTTAGATAAATTAACCGATCGCGTCAAAGATTTTTTAGATAACGCCGAGTAGCGACAGATCATCATCTGTCGCCCACAACGCAACATAGAGACAGATAATTATCTGTCTCAACAACAGAAATATTAATTAAGAATCCAGAAAAAACCCGAAACATTATGAGCAATAAAAATGAATTTGGAAACATCGCATTCGATTTGCCAAAAAACCAATCCAACGTCATTAAGGTGATCGGTGTTGGTGGCGGAGGAAGCAATGCCATAAACCACATGTTCCTACAAGGCATCAAAGGCGTTGATTTTGTCATCTGTAATACAGATTCCCAAGCGCTCCATAACAGTGGGGTTCCAAACAAAATTCAGCTAGGCGTTAATTTGACAGAAGGTCTTGGTGCCGGCGCTAACCCAGAAGTGGGAGAGCAAGCCGCGCTTGAGAGTTTAGAAGATATTCGCCGCATGTTGGATACCAATACAAAAATGGTATTTATTACTGCGGGTATGGGTGGAGGAACAGGTACTGGTGCCGCTCCAGTGATTGCTAAAATGGCCAAGGAATTGGAAATACTGACGGTTGGCATTGTCACAATGCCTTTCCTATTTGAAGGAAAAACCAGAAATGAACAAGCGCAAAAAGGGATTGAAACCTTGAGAAGTCATTGTGATTCTTTAGTCGTCATCAACAATAACAAGCTGCGTGAGGTTTATGGCAACTTAGGCTTTAAAGCAGGGTTCTCTAAGGCAGATGAGGTATTGGCCACAGCTTCTAGAGGAATTGCAGAAGTGATTACCCATCACTACACTCAAAATATTGATTTACGGGATGCTAAGACCGTATTAAGCAATAGCGGGACAGCCATTATGGGTTCGGCAACAGCGTCTGGTAAAACGCGTGCGCAAGAAGCTATTATGAAAGCTTTAGATTCTCCGTTGTTAAATGATAATAAAATTACTGGAGCCAAAAATGTATTGTTGCTCATCGTTTCTGGTGTTCAGGAAATTACTATTGATGAAATTGGAGAAATCAACGACCATATTCAAAATGAAGCCGGACATGGTGCAAACATCATCATGGGTGTAGGCGAGGATGAATCTTTGCAAGAATCTATTTCAGTCACCATTATTGCCACGGGTTTTGACATTGAACAACAAGATGAAATTTCAAATACAGAAATTAAGAAAGTCGTTCATGCTTTGGAAGACGACAGTAATGACGTCAAGGTTAAGGAGCGTGAACCAGCGATCATTAAACCAGAAATCGTTCTTGAAAAGGAAGAAGAAAAGGTGGTGATCCACAAATTAGTGGAAGAAGAGAAAAAGGACATCAAAATGGACCTGATTCCAACCACTGAATTTATAAAGAAGCTCAACGTTATTTACGATGAGGTCTTGGACAGCAGTGTAGAGGAAGAGGATTTTATTATTACGCCTATTGCTCCATTTAAAGCAGAACAACCAAAAGAAATCTTTGAAGAGGATGAGCAGATAACACTCACTTTTGATCTGCCATTGTTCAACCAGAATTTTGAGGAGACTCCAGAAAATGAGAAGAGAGTGCTTTTTGATTTGGACGAGACTACAAAAAACATAAATGTCAATGATCACATTGAAATCATTCCTGTGACCCAAGCGGACGAAAAAGGAGAAAAGCGATATGCGCTTGATGATTTTTCAACCTTTGAATCTTCATTGAACAAGACAAAAACGAAGCAAAAGCCAGAAATTGAAGAAGACATTGTGTTCGAAAAGAAGGTGATTTCGACAAAAGAAGAGACATATACTCCAGGAGAAGTCGATCCATTGAACAGTCCAATTTCTGACATGCTGAAAGAACGCGCTGACGAAAGAAGACGCAAAATGAAGGACTTCAATTATAAATTCAGTTCAGCAAAGATTGATGAAATTGAAAAAGAGCCAGCCTATAAAAGACAAGGTGTCAACTTGGAAGAGAAAAGATATTCTTCTGATATCAACGCTTCTAGAATGTCAGTAGGAACTGATGATAATGATGATGTGCAGTTGAGAAGCAATAACTCATTTTTGCATGATAATGTAGATTAATAGCCAATTTTTTTTAGTATTGAAGAATCCGAAAAGGACATGCACTTTTCGGATTTTTTATGTTATGGAATCAAGGAAAAGGATGGAGACGAATTTTAAGTTCAAAAAACTGTTCTAGTCCCCAATCAATGAAGGAAGCTGTTCCGTTTAATTTGTAATTATCATGCCATAGGCTTACCTAACACTCCTTACTTTTTGTTATCTTCGCAACATCAAAAAAAAATTATGAGCTTACAAGAAGATTTAATGACTGCCATGAAGGCGGCAATGAAAAGTAAAGATCAAGAAGCATTGGCGGCTTTAAGAGCTGTTAAATCTGAAATCTTGCTGGCACAGACAGAAACGGGTTCAAAAGAAGAGATTACTGAAGAACAAGAAATCAAGATTTTGTCAAAACTGGTAAAGCAGCGTAAGGATAGTGCCGCTATTTTTACAGAACAGAACAGAAACGATTTGGCCGAGCCAGAATTGGCACAGGCAGAAATCATCAGTCAGTTTTTACCAGCACAATTAAGTGAAGCAGAGATTGAAAAAGTTGTTTCAGAAACCATTGCGAGTACAGGAGCAGAAGGCATGAAAGATATGGGGAAAGTGATGGGCATTGTGAATCAAAAATTAGCTGGTCAGGCCGATGGGAAAACGATTTCAAATATAGTGAAGAGTAAGTTATCTTAAAATAAGAAAAATATTTCCGCGAAAGCGGGAATTTGGCTGCGTAGTTCAATTGGATAGAATATCAGATTTCGGCTCTGAGGGTTGGGGGTTCGAATCCCTTCGCGGTCACTTTTACCATCTACAGATGGTATCAAAACCAAGCAAGTTTTAGGATTTGCTTGGTTTTTAGGTTTTTATGAGCTCCTTTAATTTGATATGATTTGAATTAAAATGGTAGTTAAAAAGAGACCTTTTATATAAAAGAGACCTGAGGTCTCTTTTAAGAAAAATTCCTTAAATTGAATTGATGTAGTTGATTTGACTTTCGTCTTAAAAGATTGTTTCATTTAAAGACGACAACTATGCGTACTTCAAAAACATTTTCCATCCGCTTTTGGGTAAACCCCAAGAAAGCACAAAACAACAGTGCCTTACTTTATGCAAGGGTAACTGTCAATCAAGAAAGAATTGAAATTAGTTTAAAACGAAAAGTATCCCTCGATTTGTGGGATAGTAAGAACAAAAAGGTTCTAGGTAACTCTTCCGACGCAAGACAAATCAATCAGTATTTGGAAGAATCTCGCGTATTACTCTTTCAAATATTTCAGGATTTAAAATTTCAAGGAGAACTAATAACAGCAAAGAGAATCAAAACTATATTTCTTGGCGAAGATCAAAGTTCGAAAACATTACTGGAGCTTATTGAATATCATTCCAAGAAAATAGAATACACCCATGCAGCTGGCTCCATCAGAAATTTTTCCGTTACTGAAGACTATATCAAGAAGTTCCTTTTAAAGGATAAAAAAGCTCCTGATATTTAC
>JBBRKB010000372.1:0-4227 GCA_038218385.1 Cytophagales bacterium
ACCTTGTTGGCCTTAATTATGGTGACAAACGGTTTCATAAATTTTATTCTTTTTAAGTTTCGTTCTTTAAAGGTATTTTATTGGGTTCTCTTTCCTTTTTCTCTTCTATTTCTAAGACTGATTTTTATACTCTATCCGAGCGACAAGGTATCAGCAGGACTTGCCGTACTTTATCTGCTCTGGTTGATTTATGACCTTTATTATTTTAAAGCGCTTTGGCGAATTAATAAAAACGAGACGGGCGTTTGATTCTAATTTAAACTTATATGTCACGCTGAAGAGGAGGTTGAGCAACTCGGTATTGGAGCCATCGAAGGTTGAGAAAAATGTAATGTAAAGTCAAGAGACGTGCGCCTTACCAGGCTTCACGTCTCTTGACTTTATCATAACAGCAAAATAACTCTTCGCGCAAAATCCTCTGTACTAAAGGAGCAAAGGCTATTAAACCACCCAGCCTTTTCTGCCCTCGCGTCTTACAAATTGATTAACTGCCGGCACATTTGTGATTTTCATATTCTTAGCATCCCACAGGAGTTGTCTGCGTGCAGGATAGTCCTTTCCGTCTTTAATGTATTGTCCTTTTATAGCGAGTACGCCAAGCAAAAGAGCTTCTGTAAAGGGTCCGGCATAATCAAACGGTGAACTCGTCACACCTTTGCCATATCCTTTCATACATGCATTTACCCATTGCAAGTAATGTCCTTCTGGTACGCGTGCAAGTGTTTCTGGTACCTTCAGATCGTTCATTTGTGCTGTAGGAATCAGGCGAGGGTTGGCACCGTAGCAATCGGCCATGAGTTTTCCTTTTGTTCCCTCAAAAATAACACCGCCATCTTTATTGCCCATCGGTTCGTCAGCGCCTAGCCCTACAGGTCTTTCGGGGCGTATGCCGCCATCCATCCACGTGAGTTTAATATCAGGTTTTCCGTTCTTACCCGGAAAAGTAAAATACAAGGCAGAGGATGAAGGATAACTTTCAGGTAATAAAATTTCATTGAACGATTCGCCCCATGTGTTGGTGAAACTGCACTCTACATCCGAAGGGTAGTCAATAGGTAAAATCCGAAAGGCAGGATCAAGAATGTGACACGCCATATCACCGAGAGCACCCGTTCCGAATTTTGTCCAGCCTCTCCAACCGAATGGTACATAGCCTGAGTAATATTTTGTCTCCGGGGCAGGGCCTAGCCATAAATCCCAATCGAGGTCTTTCGGAATTTCATCGTTACGTGTTGGTGTAGCTAAACCTTGTGGCCAGATAGGACGGTTAGTCCAGGCATACACTTTTGTTACGTCACCGATCAAGCCGGCATCGTACATCTCCTTCATTTTCCTCACACCATCTCCTGAAGCTCCTTGGTTTCCCATCTGTGTTACTACCTTATACTTTTTTGCCGCTTCGGTTAATAAACGTGCTTCATAGATGCTCCAGGTCAAAGGTTTTTGTACGTATACATGTTTTCCTTTTTCCATTGCAGACATGGCAGCCACCGCATGGGTATGATCGGGTGTAGATATGGTTACAGCATCTATGCCTTTGTGTTCTTTGTCCATCATCGTGCGAAAGTCCTTATGATACTTTGCATCCGGGAAGGCGGCAATGGATTTTGCTGCCCGCTTATCATCTACATCACAAAGGTGTATAACTTTTACATTAGGACTTTTGGCGCAGTCTCTTAAGTCACTTTCGCCTTTTCCCCCTACACCAATCCCCGCCAGATAGAGTGTATCACTAGGGGCTATAAAACCCTTGCCACCCAGTACAAAACGAGGTACAATGGTGATAGCAGCGGCAGCTACACCAACGTTGCGGATAAAGTTTCTGCGTGAGAGGTTCTCAGCGGATGGTATTGAGTTTTTCTTGATGGGCATAGGATTAAAAATGTTAATGGTTGGCAAAATCTAGAGAATTGATCATCAAATAAAAAATATTTGTATATTTTTTTTTAATTCCGGTTGGATATAGGGATTGATCAGGATATTTCTTGGTTGATTCTTTGACTACCATAGTGATGGCTTGTATTAGGTTACGGAGAGGGTAGTGGAGTTATACAAAATCACTTGAATAGAACACCGTAATAAAATCCTCTCTTTTATCAAACTTAATTCTGTATGGCATCAATGTTGCTCAAGCAGGGTGTTTGTGGGGGACACGGGATGTTGAAATTATTACAAAAACACAAAAGGGATGATTTGAAAAAAGGTATCTCTTATATGTAGCGTTATGGATGAATGCCTGAACATAAGAGGTACAGCACAGTTGATAAAATATTTTTCTAAACAATAAAAACAATGACCATTATGAAAACCATCGTACTTATTTGTACCGCCATGCTATTGGCTTGCTCCGTGAAAGCACAAGACACACCCAGGCAACATGAAGTGGGTCTTACCTTTCAGAATTTTGACAGCTTCGGCCTTACGTATCGAACGGGAACGGCCAACGCGCTTTGGCGTTTTTCAGCTTTTAATTTTAGCATGGAACACAGTAAGGCGAAATGGGATGTTAGTAGTAATGTGACAAAATACAATCGCGCTGGATTGGGAATAGCATTCGGAAAGGAGTTTCGCAAATCTATTCACGAACGTTTTGCATTTCGTTACGGCGGTGATATTGTGGCAGGATTTAATTTGCGTTCCGAAAAATACAGCAATGGTAATCCGGATACGGATGTCGAACAGAAATACCAAACCTTTTATGGAGGGTTTAATTTTATGGTGGGATTAAATTATGCTCTAGGGGAAAAGGTAGTAATAGGAGTTGAGTTACTTCCTAGCTTGCGGTACACCAATGACACACAGAAATCAATTAACTCCACCAGCACACAAAAGACTACAACGGATGGAATGAATTTTGGAATCAGTAATTCTTCTGCCTTGCTCTCACTTGTATATAGATGGTGAAGCTAAGGTTTCATAACTCTCAGTTTAATCAAAGGTCTCAATATCCCCTTTGTTATACTATTTTATAAAATGAAAAGGCCTTGTCTGTTTTTATAGACAAGGCCTTATTATTTAGATAGTTTTACTCTCTGGACAAAATCCTGAAGAGATTATTGATTTACTTTTTTGGTTTCAATCCACTCATTAACTTTCTTTTCCAGAATATTTAATGGTAAACATCCAGACTCCAATACCTTCGTGTGGAATTCGCCAATGTTGAATTGATCTTTTAGTTCTATTTCTGCTTTTGTGCGCAGTTCTCGGATTTTTAATTGGCCGATTTTATACGACAATGCCTGACCGGGTATTGACATATAGCGTTCTATTTCTGCTATGATGCCATCTTCCGTTTCGGCTTCATGATCAAGTGAGAATTGGATGGCCTGCTCGCGTGTCCATCCTTGTGTATGCATACCGGCATCAACAACCAATCGAATGGCGCGGTGCATCTCTGCGCTAAGCATTCCAAAATATTGATAGGGATCGGTATAAAGCCCCAATTCTTTCCCTAAAGATTCACTGTAAAGTGCCCAGCCTTCACCATACGCGCTGTACCAAAGTGTTTTGCGAAATTCTGGTAAGCTATCGTTTTCTTGTTGTAAAGAAATTTGATAGTGATGCCCGGGTATTGCTTCATGCAAAAACAAATCTTCGTCTGATAACACATTGTAAGTTTTGGCATTTGGCACAGGTACGTAAAAAATTCCAGGACGCGTGCCATCAACCGATCCGGGGTTGTACTCTGCACTTGCTGATGCTTCACGGAAGGCCTCGGTGCGTTTCACTTCAAAAGGTGTTTCAGGTGCCGTGGAAAAAAGCTTTGGAAGGTTTGGCTTCATGGTTTCGTAAATCTTGTTAAAGTGTGCAATCACTTCTTCCGCTGTTTTATACGGCATGAGTTCTTTGCTCGTGCGCAAGTGGTTGAAAAATGCTTTCAAGTCTCCTTTAAATCCTACCTGATCTTTAATGAACATCATTTCATTTTCAATACGTGCAACTTCTTTTTGGCCAAGGTCAAAAATTTCTTTCGCACTCATAGTGGTTGTGGTGTACAACTTGATGGCGTAGTTATAATAATCAGCACCATTGGGTATATCGCTGATGCCGGTTGTATTGCGTGAAGCGGGCAGATATTCTTTTGTCAAAAAATCGGCTATCTCCTTATGCTTCGGAATAATTTTATTGGTTATGATCGTTTTGTACGCTTGTGTTAGTTGTTCTTTTTCAGCGTCTGTAAAAGATGCGGGGAAATTTTTAATGGGCGTATAGAAAAGATTTTCTTCA
>JBBRKB010000373.1:0-4216 GCA_038218385.1 Cytophagales bacterium
CCAAAAGGTATTTATGAAAAAAATCTCTCTCCAGATTATTATTGCTGTATTTATTTTTATCAGTTACCATATACATGCACAATCAACTGTTTCTTTAGGTCTAGAAGGATTTGTGACCAATGACCAATATCAAATCCATGACCAAGGAAATAACTTGACAAGTGTACCTTTGTTAAGTATAGCTGGTGGAGCAACCGTTCGTAAAGAACTAACCAAAAGAATTTTTATTGAAGGAGCCTTAACTTTTAAAACCTATTGGGAAGGTTACACCTATAAAAATAGTGGTGTGTACGGCAGCAACGATGCCCTTTATGCCTTCTTGCTATCTTGTCGTTTTGGATACAAAATTCCTATAGCAAAGGGGTTCTCCATCGTGCCTGGTGCTGCGGCAATATTAGGGATCAATACAGATTCTTATATCGCATCAGGAAGGAGCATTGGATATGGCACGCTTCGAGCAAACGGATCAACGATGAAATACCGTGATGATGAGAACGGAGATGTTTGGCGTTTCTTTCCGATGGTTGAACCGAGAGTTGCCATTGAAAAAATATTCGGTGAGCATTTCGTTGTATCTGCACATTATAGCCGGAGTTTTGGTGTTGCTAAAGTCGTTCATCTGGATATCGAATACATCATTGACAATGGTGCACCACAAAAAGCACAAGCCATAAGCCATGGTGATTTCACGGGCATAGGTTTAAATGTGGCGTATAGAATTGCAAATAAAAATATGTCTACAAATAATTCTGTAAAGGCCGACAAACCCGAAGCCGATGAACATCGTACTTCATTTGGCTTTAAAGCTGGCCTCAATAGAAGTGTTATAAACGGCAAAGAGCTAGATGGTACTGCAACCGGATATATTGGAATTGAACTCTATGCAGCCTTCTTTGCCGAAACAGAACTTAATAAAAACTGGAGGTTTGAAAATGAGCTTCTTTATTCGTTTACAGACGAATATCATTTCCTAGAGATTCCCATCCATCTAAAGTATCTGCTACTTAAAAAATCACTTGTTTTCGGCGGACCAAAACTGGATGTTATTATTAACAATGATAATGAGTTTTATGATTTTAATAATTTTGGAATTTCAATCGAGCTAGGTGCCCAGTACGAAATTACAAGCAGAATAATATGCGAGATACGATACTCAAATGGTTTATTACCCCAGGTGAATGATTTTGTTCTAGATATTTATGATGGTAAGCGAAACACATTAAGGCTGGGTTTAGGATTTAGGTTTTAAAGGATTAATGTAATAAAAAACCTATCCAAACCGTGAGAAAAAATCAAAACACTACGTGTAGATTTTTCCAACTTTATAAAACAAAAGAGCCGCTACTTATAAAAAGTAGCGGCTCTATATTTTTAAATGCGCTCTCAACCTAACTCCTCACCCACTCGTGGCTCGCAGCTAGAAGCTCACTGATATTTTAATTTACACCTATCTTATTGCGGTCACGTTTACGATCAGCTTCATTGAGGTAAATTTTACGCAAGCGAATTGACTTCGGTGTTACCTCTACATATTCATCAGCCTGAATGTATTCCAACGCTTCTTCCAATGTATGTTTCAATGGAGGTGCTATTTTCATTTTCTCATCAGAACCGGAAGCACGCATGTTGGTAAGCTTCTTTGTTTTGGTAACGTTGATCACCAAGTCACCCGCACGGCTATGTTCACCTATTACCTGACCTTCATACACTTCTTCACCATCGTTGATAAAGAACTTACCACGGTCTTGTAAATTGTGTAAGCTATATGCAATGGCCTGACCTTGTTCCATCACAATCAATGAACCGTTGATGCGTCCGGGAATTTCTCCTTTGTATGGTTGGTATTCTTTGAAGCGGTGTGTTACGATAGCCTCACCAGCCGTTACGTTCAACAAATAATTTCTCAAGCCCATGATACCACGTGAAGGGATCATGAATTTCAAAATCATGCGATCCGCTTTTGGCTCCATGTTCAACATTTCACCTTTGCGTTGCGATACGGTTTCAATTGCCTTTCCGGCTACATCTTCGGGCAAGTCAATGGTTAATTCTTCCATCGGCTCACACTTCACGCCATCTATCTCGCGGTAGATTACCTGTGGCTGGCCAATCTGCAATTCGTATCCTTCGCGGCGCATCGTCTCGATTAATACTGACAAGTGCAAGACACCACGGCCAAACACCATGAAGCTATCAGCAGAACCTGTGTCACCTAAACGAAGGGCCAGGTTCTTTTCCAATTCTTTATGCAAACGCTCACGTATGTGACGTGAAGTTACCAACTTACCTTCTTTTGCGTAGAACGGAGAGTTGTTGATGGTGAAGAGCATGCTCATGGTAGGCTCATCGATAGCGATGGATTTCAATGCTTCCGGATTTTCGGGATCGGAAACGGTATCACCAATTTCAAAACCTTCTAAACCAACCAAGGCACATATTTCCCCGGCAAAAACTTCTTCTACTTTTTCTTTTCCAAAGCCTTCAAACACATAGACTTCTTTTATACGCGTCTTTACTATTTTTCCATCACGTTTTACCAAGACAATGTTCTGTCCTGCTTTAACGCTTCCACGTTGCACACGTCCGATAGCTACACGACCAATGTAGGCCGAATATTCGAGCGATGTGATCATCATCTGGGTTGTGCCTGTATCGACTTTAGGTTGCGGAATGTGTTCCAGAACACCTTCAATTAATGAGGAAATATCAGTGGTAGGTGTTTTCCAATCAGGACCCATCCAACCATTTTTAGCTGACCCGTAGAAGGTAGGGAAATTCAACTGTTCTTCTGTAGCATCCAAGGAGAACATGAGTTCGAAAACCTGCTCATGTACTTCATCAGGTGTACAATTCTTTTTATCAACTTTATTAATAACAACAATAGGCTTCAAGCCCAGTTGCAATGCTTTTTGTAATACGAAACGCGTTTGAGGCATAGGCCCTTCGAACGCATCTACCAAGAGAAGACATCCATCGGCCATGTTCAGCACACGTTCTACTTCTCCACCAAAGTCGCTGTGACCCGGTGTATCGATCACGTTAATTTTATAGTCTTTATAGCGAACGGAAACGTTCTTCGCAAGAATGGTTATGCCCCTTTCACGTTCCAGATCGTTGCTGTCCATGATCAGGTCACCAGGCTTCTCATGATCTTTAAATAAGTGTCCGGCAAATAAAAGTTTATCAACTAATGTAGTCTTACCGTGGTCAACGTGGGCAATAATGGCGATATTCCTGATTTTCTCTGCTTCCATAAAATCCTCAAAATCCTTGTTTTTTTCAATTTGAGGCGCAAAGATAAGCTAATTATCGATTAGTCGATAGGTCAGCACCATTAAGGAGTCTTTAAATAATCCAGCACGTTATCGCCTGAAGCGCAAAAAGGTGCCCATGGGCAGGTTGTTTACATGGCTTGACTTCAGGAAGAATTCCCCGTACTCTGGCGTCACATCATTGAAATGGGTTTTCACCACGTTAAGTCCCACAATTGGCGAAAGCCCCACAGCATACATACTCAATATAAAAAAACTGTTTTTTGCTTCGAGTAAAGTGCTGGCCATTTCCACCAGTTCATTCAACTTCTCTTGCAATGTCCACTTCTCACCATCAGGGCCTCTGCCATACGGAGGTGGATCCATGATGATGCCATTGTATTTGTTGCCTCGCTTCATTTCACGGCGTACAAATTTTAGAGCATCTTCATACACCCAACGTATATCTTTCAAGTCGTTCAACTGCATGTTTTGATTGGCCCAATTAATTCCGGGTCTGGATGCATCAACATGCACCACATCTGCTCCGGCACTTTTGGCAACTACTGAAGCCACTCCTGTGTAGGCAAATAAATTCATGACGCGCGGATTTTTTAACGGCCAATCCTTTATGGTATCATAAATAAAATTCCAGTTTTGACCTTGCTCAGGAAATATTCCCACATGACCAAAGCTTGTCATGGCAAGCCGAAGTTGAAGATTCAATTCTTTGTAAGCATAATTCACATTCCAACTCTCCGGCATGGACGAAGGTTTTGTCCATCCGCCTTTTACATCATCGCTGAACCTGAACTTATCTTTCTGCTCACGCACAAAACGCGCATCAGCCAATTCTTTCCATTCTTTAGCAGATAATACTTTCTTCCAAATGGCCTGTGGCTCTGGGCGGCTTAAGGTGTATTGACCAAAACGTTCAAGCTTCTCCCCCTCACCAGAGTCAATGA
>JBBRKB010000374.1:0-4216 GCA_038218385.1 Cytophagales bacterium
AAAAGGCTGGGTGTAATTGTAGCCATCGCTCTTATAGGTTTTGTGGTCAGGGTTTACATCGTATTGAATTTTCACATACTCCACCCGCAAACCAGCCTCTATTTCAAAAGCGTTACTTTCAAAAACATAGTTGCCATACAAGGCAGGAATACTTTCACGATAATCGGCCCAACCTCCCGCGTTAGTGTCTAGCGGTGAATTAATGCCTGGTATGAATTGCATATTGGTAGGAATAAACCTAGTCCTGAATTTCAATCCTGTCTCAAACCTTCCATACTTTAAGGGCTGCACATAATCAATGTTAAGATCGCCAACGTGTTCATCCGAAATCAATTTAAAAGCATCAAAGCCCGTGTAGGTGGGAAGAATGTTGGTGAAAAAATATTTCTCATCCTCACGGTGAAACGTGTAGTTGAAACCCACATTCAACAACCTCCCTGGCTGTTGAAATTTATGTTGCCATGTTGCTGATTCTGTAACCGTGGTTTTCAATTCATCTTCAAGAAATTGCCACAGCCGATAGCGATCTGTTAAGTCGCTATTAAAAAACGGTTCATCACCACGGTCTAAAATTTTCTCACTGCTAAATAAGCTGGATAGGGTAAGGGTGTTATGGTTATCTATAAACCAATCCACACCGGCCTTGGTAGTCACAACATTGGTAGTGCGGTTTCGTTTCGTTTGCTGACGCACCGTATCACCATTGTCATAATAGCGATCTACAAATTCGTTTTTGTTTAATGTTTTGGTGAAGAGGTTATCCGCCTGAAAAAACACATTAACTTTTTTCTTCCGATAGTTAAGGGAAAGCGAAGGATTTATCTTCGGTGTATTTTGATATTGCGAACGAATCGTTGGGAAATTCTCTTGCTTGATCCAAAGCGCCCCAACGCCAAGCGACAAACCTACCTTGCCGTTAAGACCTTCCTTCACTTCTTTTTTATATATAATGTTGATGATGCCAGCATTGCCATTGGCATCGTACTTAGCGGAAGGATTGTTGATAACTTCAATCTTTTCAATCGCGGAGGCAGGAATATTGTCTAGCGCACGTTGATTACCAAATCCGGTGAGTGCGGTTTGCTTCCCATCAATAAGAACGGTCACACGATCGCTTCCTCTCAAGCGAACCGTTCCTTCTTCACTGATGGTAACACCGGGGAGATTTTGCATGACCTGTAAAAGCGATCCACCACTTTGGTTAATGTTATTGGCGATGCTAAATGTTTTTTTGCTTAGCGATTCGTCCACTGCATCTTGCTGACCTGTTACCAACACCTCATGGAGTGATGTTGCCGCTTCGTTTAATTCCAATGTGCCTAAATCCAAAAACGCGCTCAACTTCCCAACCAAAATCTTTTGGGCTTTAGTGGCATACCCAACAAAGGAAATTTCCAGGATATAATTTCCAGCATTAACATTGCCAATGGTAAACCTTCCTTCTTCACTTGTAACCGTGCCCGCAACAAAAGCGCTGTCAGTTTCCGTTTTCAGCACAACATTAACGTAGGGTAAATTACTTTTCGAAACATGATCTTTCACCACACCCGAAAGCGTAACCTTGCTTACCTGCGAAAAAGCCGCCAGTGATGAGAATAGGAGAAAAACTAAAATCTTTAACACCTGCATAATCCTACATTTTTTTCCGTGATGATACGCCATTAAAAAGCAATTGGTACGAGAAAAGGAAAAACAATCCGAAGAGGACAAAGCGAAACCATTTTTTACCAAAGATTACCTGAGGTGTTAACCACAAGATAAGCACCAGGGGCACGGTGAAGTAAATAGCGTTGACTACATCAAAAAAATCCAAAAAAGGTTAAGAATTGTGAAGTCAACTTCTGAGCCCGACTTGAATAGAAGAAATACGCGCGTAATAGTGGAGATAACAATTAAGAGTGCGCACAGCAGTAACCATAATGCCGTTCGTTGATGCTTCAAATTTTTGAAACGAAAAATCATGCTACTAATCAATTGTTAAATTCTGTGATAATTCTGGATTTGTTTTTTTTGCAGTTATGGCTTTACATTACCCGATACAGGATCATAATGGCAAAGGCAACAATCAACACGATAGCCACCCACTGAACAACCCTGTTCTGACGAGGAAACTCGTAGCCACAAATAGGACACACGCTTGCTGACTCCGAAACATCCATTGCGCAAGAAGGACATTCCTTTTCATTTTTTTGCACTTTTAAAATTATGAATTTTTTGAACATGCACGAAAAACCTGACATAGCTGGTCATTGTGCTGTTAACGAATCCTGTTAATAATTTTTCATTTCATTCCATAGTTTTTCAAACTGGCTGGAAAAAATTTTGACCATACCCGGGTCACGCGAAAGTAAAATATTTTCATGGTTATAGCGGGCTGCGCTGCGCGTCCAATTATAGCTGCCCGTTATCACTGCGCACTGGTCAACGATCATAAATTTATGGTGCATGTGGTTGGGTGTTGCATCCATCCTTATTGGTATACCTGCATGAACAAGTTGTTTAATATCAGAACCCAGATCGAAGGATTTATCATTGTCGGTCTCTATTTTAATGTTCACACCGCGTTTGTGTGCCTGTAACAAACTTTCCGTTATAGAATCATCACTGATGGTGAAAACACAAATATGAAGTTGCTTAATTGCCGAATCAATTTCATGGATAATCACATTGCGACATGCATCACCCGGACTAAAGTAGGCTTCTGAAGTTTCCTGCTCACGAGGTACGAGTGCACTGTTGGCGTTCTTCACCCACTCCAACATAAAATTATAATTGTGGGCATTAATATGTTCTTCGGCCAACGCATAAATCTTGCTTCTTAAAAAATCTACCTGTTGTGAGTTCAGGGTATGCTCTGCAAGCAAAGATTTAAAAGTACGTTTTTCCGTTTTTGAAAAAATTTCATCAGCGATTGTACTCCGAAGGTTGGTAAGCAATTCATCCATAGTATCAAAACTACAAATTTTACTGAATGAGCTTACAAGCATCGGTGCCACTCCGCAGGTTGACATACATTCAGTTTCACTTTTGCATTAAATCATAACCGCCCATCATGCTTTTTAATTAAGTATTCGAACCAATGTGTATATTTAACATTCAAATCAAATGTATTATACCCATGAATAATTTTTCTAAGTACATGGCAGCGTTGCTGGTTTTGCTAACCTGCTCTACTGCATCCTTCGCACAACAATTTAAGGCCTTGCTTTTTACAAAAACAGATGGCTTCCACCATGAATCTATTCATGAAGGCGTGACGGGCGTGCGCCTATTGGCAAGCCGTCATAATTTTTCGGTAGACTGGCAAGAGAATGCTTCCGTCTTCAATGACAAAAATCTGGAAAAATACCAGGTCGTCATTTTCCTTAATACAACAGGTAATATTTTGAATGAAGAACAACAGACTGCCTTCGAGAAATTTATTAAATCAGGAAAAGGATATGTGGGCATTCACAGTGCAGCTGACACAGAATATGACTGGGCGTGGTATACCAAACTAGTGGGCATGATGTTTAAAATCCATCCCCAACAACAAACCGCATACCTTAAAGTAGAAGACAGCAACTTTCCGGGCATGGAGCGTTTTCCTAAAAAACTTTTATGGACAGATGAGTGGTACACCTACAGCGAACGCAAAGCAGATGATTTACACTTGCTGGTGACCGTTGATGAAAAAACATACGATCCCTCAGTCAAATGGGGCGATACTGACAGCAAAGGTATGGGCGCCGTTCATCCTATTTCATGGTATCATAAGTATGATGGTGGTCGTTCTTTTTATACAGGCCTCGGCCATATTGGCTTGGTCTATTCAGATCAGACTTTCCTCGACCATCTTTATGGCGGCATCTATTGGGCAGCAACTGGAAAAGGTTTATAGATCCGCCTATATTCTCTTTGCTCATTTTCTAAACCCACCGTTTGAAAGTAAGAATTACCCATCTATCGTATACATCAAACTATAAATAGCCCACTCATCATTACTTGCATGATGAGTGGGCTCTTGTCCTTCTACAACATGTTGTACAAACCCTCAAACCATGATGAAGTTTTATTGAGTTTTATCAGTTTTCGGTGATATGAACCGATGTGTCCACTGCTTGACGAAGCAGCAAGCACATCGGTTTATAATCGTTTGAAATCAAAAACCAAAATGAAATTTCAATACAAAAAAACATCACTTTTCTTGACCCTATTCCGCCTTTCCTGCGTGTGA
>JBBRKB010000375.1:0-4201 GCA_038218385.1 Cytophagales bacterium
CTAAAACATTTGATGTAGAAGCATGGGATAAATTTAATCTACTAGCTGACACAACATTTTGGAATCAAAAGGAAGAAGCTCCAAGCATAAGGGCGGTTCATGATGGGGGGATATTCATTTATGAATTTAATAATTTGGGAAGGTATTATCGCGTGGTACGAGGGTCTAGTACTGGTGACACAGAAGTGGGACAAACTAGAAAATACGTGTCTTATCTATTAAACTACTTCTTTGATGTGAGGTGCAAAACAGCCAGCCGATAGATAGCACACGAACAACTTCAAATTGGACTACAGCACAAGCGCAAGTATAAATGCAAAATGACGAATTTGGACGCTGCAAAATTCGTCCTTCGTACTTCGTCCCTCGTCCCTTTACCTCATTCTTCCTCTCCGGAGTTTTTGAGTTTTGAGAGAAGCACATACGCACCTTTCAAAACGATAGATTGATTCTCTTTGAGATTTTCAAATGTCACAGCGGTAAATCCGTTTTGAGTAGTGCCCGTCATTACCTTTTCCATTTTAAATGTTTTGCTATCGGAAGTACTGAATACATAATGTGTGCCCTCAAAATTTACGATGGCATCATCTGGTAAGGTTTGGGTTTCTATCGCGTTGATTTCAATTTTTGCTTTAATGTACATTCCCGGCAGAAGTGTTTTATCTTCTTCATCTAAGTGGCAATGCACGCGTACGGTTCTCTCATTACTTATCTCCCTGCCAATAAGATGTACAGTCGCAGTTCTTTCTTTGCTGTCATTCAACAAATTGAACGTTACCTTCTGATCTATTTTCAATTTCGGAATGTCTTGCTCAAAGACATAGAGCTCGGCATGAAGATGACCCGTGTCAACGAGTTTGAAAAGCGCATCGCTTGGGTTTACATGCTGGCCCAGGTTCACATTCACATCGGTGACATAGCCATTAATTGTGGATCGAAGTTTTACGGTTTCCTGAATGTTTCCATCAGCCAGTTCCGAAGGTTTTATATTGATGATCGACAACTTTGCTTTTAGCCCATTTACTTTAGCGCGCAATATTTCGAAGTTTGACTTGGCTTGCTGCAACGTTTTTTGAGCATTCACATTTTCTTTTGCGAGTGTTTGCTGCCGCTCGTATTCAGCTTTTGCATATTCCAGTTGACTTGCGCCTTCAACATAATCTTGTTGTAGTTGAATGTATGCCGGGTCTTGAAGCTCTACCAGTATTTCGCCTTTATGAACATACATACCTTGCAGAAGATGTGTGCTTTTTACAAATCCACCGAGAGGAGCGGAAACCGTCACGAGATTTTGAGGAGGCACATCTAGTTTTCCGTTTGCGCTAATGTTGTCGCTGAGTATCCTGGTTTCTGGTTTTCCCAATGCTACCCCACTTGTTTTAAACTGATCGGGTGTGAGGGTCAACGATGTTTCATCTATAGCAGAGACTACTTCTTCAGGTACATCTTTCTTATTCGCACATGAAGTAAAAATTATGATTAAGAAAATGAGTGTGTTGAAATGTATAGATCGTGAATTCATGGTTCTAATTGTTTGTATTTTATTTTCTGCGAATGACTCATTTTACCAAGTCGATGTTGCCGGTAAGAAATTGAATTTTTAAAACACTTAATTGATACTCACGAAGCGCGCTGAGATATCCATCTTGAATGCTGGTGGCACTTTTCAAGTTTAGCAGATGCGTTGTGTAATCAATTTCACCACCTCTAAAGGCGATGCTACTTTGGTTTATCAATTGAGCTACATTGGGCAGTGCATGGGTTTTGTAGTAATCAAGACTCCTCGCTGCTTTTTCATTTTCTTTAAAAGCTTTTTCTAATTCGCCCCTAAGGTTAAGTTGATAGCGTTCAGATTCCCTGGCGAGTTGATCGCGATGAAAGGATGCAGCCTTCACCTTGGCAGCATTCGGCACAAACCAAAGAGGAATGGAAAGTCCAACCTGAAATCCCTGGAACCGATCACTCGATCCAAAATATTGTTCTTGACCATTTACATTTTGAAAGCCAATGAGTGATTGGTTGAAGTAACCAACATGTATGTCGGGAAGAAATTTAGCGGATTCAACTTTCTTTTGGTATTCGCCAATCACTTTCTGTTGATGAGCCAACTTG
This sequence comes from Cytophagales bacterium, assembly GCA_038218385.1. Lineage (GTDB taxonomy): Bacteria > Bacteroidota > Bacteroidia > Cytophagales > Cyclobacteriaceae > JBBRKB01. The sequence goes on from JBBRKB010000375.1 coordinate 2,113, forward strand.
ATGTTCGGATGGTGTTCAACAGATATAGCTGGTTTGTCGATGGACAACAAATTTTCAAGGTCGCCATGAATGGAAGGTAATTCTTCAGCGTTGAGATCAGTTTGAAGTTGCTGTTGATGAATGGCAATGTCAGCTTCGTTTTGTTGAAGATGGTTTTTCACCTCGTTCCATTGTGTCTCAGCGGAAATTTTTTCCAACATATTACTTTCTCCGGTTTCATAACGGATTTTTGCAGCATGTACCAACTCCCCAAAGATCGAATCTTGTTTCGAAAGTAATTTTTGCCGGGTCTTCAAATACAGGAGTTGGTAAAATGTAGCAGAGATTTTATACACCAAATTGTTTTGTACAACTTGTTTTTGAATTTCACTGCTTAGTAATCTGGCTTTCGCTAATCCATTCTGACTCGTAAAAACAGTTGGAAAGGGAATGGTCTGTGTAATGGTAATGTTGTTGTCAGATTTTATATAACTATTGTATTGCCCATGCATAAGTGAAATATCCATCTTTGGAATTTCGCTGGAAGCTTTTTTCAATTGTTGATAGTGATCAATGGCAAGGGAAGAAGATTCTATTTCTAAATTATGAGAAAGCGCATATTGAATGGCCTCATCCAATCCGAGCAATTGGCCATGCGTTGTTGTGCAGAATGTGGTGACAAGTAGAATTGCCAGTGTGTATTTTAAATTGATCATATCGTATTTTTTATGTCAACTGATTTCAGGATTCGATTTTGTTTTTGCCGATGTTTATTTTTTCGAAATAGACATACAAACAAGGAAGTACTAAAAGCGTGAGAACGGTTGCGCTTATCAGTCCACCGATAACTACTGTAGCGAGTGGCTTCTGAACTTCAGCGCCGCTGCCATGTGAGAGTGCCATAGGAAGAAAGCCAAGCGAGGCAACTGCTGCGGTCATGATCACGGGGCGTAAGCGTATGCTGGTTCCGGTCATAACAATTTCTTTTAAGTCGGTGATGCCCTCTTTTTTGAGTCTGTTAAATTCAGCTATTAACACAATGCCATTGAGCACGGCAACACCAAACAACGCAATGAACCCAACACCTGCCGAGATGCTGAAAGGCATATCGCGTAGCCAAAGTGCAAAGATTCCACCGATGGCTGATAAGGGAATGGCTGTATAAATTAGAATGCTTTGCTTAACTGAATTGAAAGTGAAGTATAACAGAATGAAGATGAGAAGGAGTGCTATCGGCAGGGCAATTGCCAATCGTTGATTGGCTTCAATAAGATTTTGAAATGAACCGCCGTAAGTTGGATAGTAACCGGCTTCAAACTTAATGTTCATGTTTACTTTTGATTGAAGTTCGTTAACAATGCTTTGTACATCGCGGCCGCGCACATTGAATCCAATAATGATTCTGCGTTTAGCATCATCACGCTGAATTTGATTCGGCCCAACTTTAAAATTTACTTCGGCCAATTCTGTCATCGGCACCTGGTGGCCAGATGCTGCAGTGACGTAGAGACTCCGAACATCTTCAATGCTTTGTCTCCTCGTTTCATCTAAGCGGACTACCAGGTTAAATCTTTTTTCGCCTTCAAAAATCCAACCAGCCTGCTGACCTGCCAGCGCTGTATTTATCACTTGGTTTATATCACGAATGTTTAATCCGTATGACGCAATTTTATCACGGTTAAATTCAATTACAATCTGCGGAAGCCCTGTAGCTTTTTCAATGTATAAATCTTCTGCCCCTTCAGTCGATCGGATGAGTGAACCCATCTGCTCTGCGTACTGCGAAAGCTTCTCTAAATCCTCGCCGTATATTTTTACGACAACATCTTGTCGGGCTCCTGTCATCAATTCATTAAAGCGCATTTGAATAGGGTGTTGAAAACCAAACCACACGCCGGGAACATTTGCTTCAAGTTCCTTTTGCATTTTATCAATCATCTCATATTTAGTGCTGGCATTTACCCATTGCGATTTCGGCTTCATGATCACCATCAGGTCTGCACCTTCAAGCGGCATAGGATCTGTTGGAATTTCAGAAGACCCAATTTTACTAATCACCTTTTCCACTTCCGGAAATTTTCTTAGCAATACTTCTTCACCTTTCGATGTT
>JBBRKB010000376.1:0-4196 GCA_038218385.1 Cytophagales bacterium
CTGATGTAAGGTTATTGCTGTTTTTAAATGGTAATAAAACAAATATCCGTTGAGTCAACCTTTTTATCGTTCAGAACATTTCTTAAATTAAGGATCGGTTAAGTTCTTTACACTTCGAAAACTCAAAACCTTAAACATACATTTTATGAAAATGAAACATTCTCTTCTCGCAATCATGTTGTTGGCCTTCGGCATAAGCAACGCCCAGGTTACGAAGAAGACCCTTGAGCTTCCAGAATTCAAAAGCATTTACGTCAACTCAAATTATACGGTGTATGTAAAGCAATCCAACAAACAAGAAGTGAGTGTGGAGGCGCTTACAGAAATATATGGCCTTACCACCATTCATGTAGAGAACGGCGTATTGATGATTGATGTGGAACGCAAACCTGAGAACACAAACAAAAGCATCTGGGCAAAAATTGATGATATTAAATTGAACCCTACCATGAAAGTAATGGTGAGCATGAAAAACATTACTGAGCTGCAAGTAAATGGTGGTGGAAAAATTATTGCCGACAATTCACTTGCTTCCAGTTTCCTTACGCTTTCTGTTTCCGGCAACGGCAGCATGGATCTTGATTTAAAAGGTGAGACCATAAAAGCAGAAGTAAGTGGCTCTGGTAAATTGGGAATAAAAGGATATGCTACAGCGATGGATGTGGTAGTGAGTGGTTCCGGAAGTGTTAACGCTTTCAACTGCACATTGGAAACTGCCAAAGCAAAAGTGAGTGGCTCTGGTTTATGTGAAATCAATGTGGCCAACAATCTGGAAGCGCTAATTCTAGGAAGTGGTAGCATTAAGCACAAAGGCAACACGAAAAACGTCCAAAAGAAAGTATATGGATCGGGGATTGTCGATCGGGCTTATTGACCCTTCTTTTTACAATTAAAAAATTTGAGACGCACTCCATCAAACGGGGTGCGTTTTTTATTGCCAACGGGTAAGACGCTTAATGCAAATGGTTCTCTTGCCCATGGTAATACAGCTAATCTAACTTTGTTTTTTACCCACTATTATTCCTCCTCTTTGGAACATACCTAGGATGGGATTAACTTGGCCGCTTCGTTTTGAATCAACTACATAATTTTAATAAATAAGGATATGTGCGGAATTGTAGGCGTCTTTGATCTGAAAACTAATTCAGAAACCCTTCGGACTCAAGTTTTGACCCAAGCCAAGAAAATCAGGCATCGTGGGCCGGATTGGTCTGGTATTTATTGTGGTGAAAAAGCCATTATCGCCCATGAACGCCTGGCGATTGTTGACCCCACATGTGGTGGTCAGCCCCTTTTCAGCGAAGACGAAAACCTCGTTCTGGCAGCCAATGGTGAAATATATAATCATAAAGAGCTGAGGAAGAAACTTACAACGCCTTACCCCTTTCAAACGGAATCAGATTCTGAAATCATCCTGGCATTGTATCGCGATAAAGGCCCGAACTTTATAGACGACCTTAATGGCATTTTTGCTTTCACTTTATACGACAAAGAAAAAGATGCTTACCTGATTGCCCGCGACCATATGGGTATCATTCCACTTTACATGGGATGGGATCATCTCGGTAACTTCTATGTGGCTTCTGAATTAAAAGCATTGGAGGGTATCTGCACTAAAATAGAACTCTTTCCTCCCGGTCATTATTTATATAGCAAAGATGGTGGCGAATTAAAGCAATGGTACAAACGCGATTGGGATTCTTATGAAAATGTGAAAGACAATACAACCGACATTGCCAAACTTAGAAAAGCATTTGAAGATGCCGTACATCGCCAGCTCATGTCTGATGTTCCGTATGGTGTATTATTATCCGGAGGATTGGATTCATCCATTGTTTCTGCTATTGCCAAAAAGTTTTCTGGCCGCCGCATTGAAACACAAGACCTGCATGAAGCCTGGTGGCCTCAACTCCACTCGTTTGCAGTAGGCTTAAAAGAATCACCCGATCTGGCAGCAGCGAAGAAGGTAGCAGAACATATTGGTTCTGTGCATCACGAAATTATTTTCTCCATTCAGGAAGGCCTTGATGCTATCCGCGATGTGGTCTATCATTTGGAAACGTATGATGTCACAACGATAAGAGCCTCCACACCTATGTATTTAATGACACGTCACATCAAGTCGATGGGTGTGAAGATGGTGTTGTCGGGAGAAGGTGCCGATGAAATATTTGGCGGCTATCTCTATTTTCACAAGGCGCCCAATCCACAAGCGTTTCATGAAGAAACGGTGCGCAAACTTGGTAAACTTCATTTGTATGATTGCCTTCGCGCCAACAAAGCATTGGCTTCGTGGGGTGTTGAAGGCCGCGTGCCTTTTCTTGATAAAGAATTTATGGATGTGGCCATGTCGATTAATCCGAAAGATAAAATGGCTGGTGATGGGCGTATGGAAAAATGGGTTTTGCGAAAAGCCTTTGAAGATTACCTGCCTGAAAGTGTAGCCTGGAGACAAAAAGAACAATTCTCTGATGGCGTAGGCTATAGCTGGATTGATACACTCAAACAAATGGTAGCTGAGAAAGTGACGGATGAACAAATGGTTACGGCCAAGTTCATGTTCCCGATTAATACGCCGCAATCCAAAGAAGAGTATTACTACCGCACCATTTTTGCAGAACACTTTCCTTCCGATTCTGCAGCACGTACTGTTCCTTCTGTTCCTTCTGTTGCGTGTAGCACACCCGAGGCCCTTGCCTGGGATGCTTCCTTCAAAAATATGATTGATCCTTCCGGTCGTGCCGTGAAGAGTGTTCACTTAGAGGGATACAAGTAGCCGGAAAAATCAAAAATGATAACGGCTAGTTAAAAATACCTGCCTCCCTTAAATCTCATGCACTTCTTGGAAGGCATAATTGGAAATTTCTTTTGGGGAGATTATATGCCATAAATTAAATATGGTTTTTTTTCCAGTTCTAGCAGAATCGAATTTTTCTTCTACCTTTACTTGACTAATTGAGTAATCCTCCAACCCATTTGAGCTTAACCATAAGTTCATATGGAGGCTCAGAGATTCTTCAATTTCGGAAACTTATTATTTATTTATTTCTATTCACAATGAACATTTATGTTGCCAACATCCCTTTTAAAGCAACGGCCGACCAGTTGAAGGGGTTATTTGAAGAATTTGGTGAAGTTAGTTCCTGCAAAGTAATCATGGACAAAGTCACCCAACGTAGCCGTGGATTTGGTTTCGTTGAAATGGCCGATGATGATGCCGGAAAGCAAGCGATTAACGATCTTAATGGCGTTGATTTCATGGGCAAAAACCTGGTCGTGAACGAAGCACGTCCGCGCGAAGATGATTCTCGTGGTGGTGGCGGAAATCGCGGCGGTGGTGGTGGCGGATTCAACCGCAGGAATTTCAATAGCGATAACTACTAGTCGATAGTTGATATTCAAAAAAATCATAAGGGCTTCCTCACAAGGGTAGCCCTTTTCCTTTTGATGACACCCGATACAATGTTGTTGAATTTAGCAATGTGCTAACCTATCCCGTCCCTTCTCCTCGAGAGGGATTTAAGGAGCTTAAGCTGATAACTCATAATAAATGACCCCGCATGAACAACCTACTACGTCTTGAATCTCTTGCCCTATTTATCGCTTCGTTATTTTTATACAATGGCCTGGAAATAAGTTGGTGGTGGTATGCCGCTTTTATACTCGTACCCGATCTCGGCATGCTGGGTTATCTTGTCAATGCTAGAACGGGAGCCTACACGTACAATCTTTTTCATCACATGGCCGTTGGGATTTTACTGTATGGCATTGGTCTCCTTCTCGAGCAACAGATTATAATGGTCGTTGGCGCCATTCTCTTTTCACACACAACCTTGGATAGGATTTTTGGCTATGGCCTCAAGTATGAAAAAGGTTTTAAGTTCACGCACCTTGGTGAGGTTGGGAAATAAAGGCAAAACACTTAACGATAACAAATACCTCTATAGGGACATATCTTACATTGCTGCACGTCAGTGGTTTGATCAAAAGGTACGGCCGGGTTAAAAAGTTCTTCCAATATGATTTTAACATTTCTTTCAAACTCCGGCAACAACATTCGTATGTCATAAACATACTTCCCCCCTATCTTCAAGCCGAATTGAAAATCATCTTCAAATAAATTCAGTCGATTCATGAGGCCTGGAACAATTCGAACATCGGCATCACGCACACGGGTTTTGTAAAGCAATGCATAC
>JBBRKB010000377.1:0-4172 GCA_038218385.1 Cytophagales bacterium
TGAAGGCTCGATCAATTCAAACAACTCTGTAGCAAATGCTGTGTTGAGTTCGCTGTATCTGTACTTCTCGGGATAGTTAAAGAACGTAGGCAAATGATGTGTAACGACAATCGTATTTTGATTGGTCACATTGCTCAACTCCTTCACCAAAAACGCACGACAATCTTTATGAAGCTGATTATAGTCATCGACTGTAATTTTCTTTCCGTGGTTCTTGATCAACCGAAAGTCCGCCATTGATTTCTGTATTACAAACTCAAGCTCGGGATTGATCTTTGACCACAACGTTGAAAATAAAAGACGAACTCCTTGGTGCTCAATGGCTGTGTTATTCAACAGCGACACATTACTTCTGATCTTCTCATGAAATGTTCCGGTTCTTTCGGCTATGTCTGAACGGTAGTACTCATGATTGCCTGGAATCCAATACGTATGTTCAAAGCTTTCAGAAACAAAATTAAAAAAGTCGTTTTCTTTTTCGATCCCCGTAAATGGAATGATGTCACCTGCAAGCAAAAGAATTTCACCCTCAGGCCTAATTGAATTTGCCTTGAGGTATTTTTTATTGACTGGAAATTCCAGATGCAAATCTGAACAATATTGAAAGGTCATTGCGTCTTATTTTTGGCAGCGTTGTCAAATAATTCCAGAAAATCTTTAATCTCCCTAAACGAAGCAATAACGAGCGTTGGCTTAGGCAGCTCACCCCATACCAATTGACCAAGTTCGGAAGTATAGGTCGTTTCAATTTCCCTCCAAAACGAATCAAAGTCTTTGAGCAGAGGTGATTCGCCTAATGGTTCCTCTAACCAATCGCCGGAAAAAATTCCGTTTGCTGCATCGTCCTGCATCACCCATTCAAGGATTTTGAAATTGTCTTCTATCAGAATCTTGCCCGTCAGGTCTGTCTGATTCAGCAACTGGTGAATATCATAAAAGTGTCTGATCTTACCTCTGACTTTCTCGGGACCATCGTAGGATAACCTGACAAGCGATAACAATTTTTCGAATACTGTCCGCTGTCGTGTAAGAACATTTACTTCGAATGACTCAAGACCAAACGGCTTAATGATTTCGTCAAAGCCTTTTGTTGCCAGAAATTGGCCGATATATGATTGAATGACTTTCTTTTCGTATGGAACTGGTTGAGTAAAGGCATTAATTTCTAACTGAATGTGATCTTTTACCTTACCGAAGCTTTCGTCCTTTATCGCTTTTGTGTAATGATAGAAGGTTCTCCTGTTTCTACCTTTCTTCTCTTCGAGTGGATGCTGAAAGTATTCCAACCCTACACTCACAGTTTTTTCAGTCCCCTTGATCTTATTCGTGATCTGGTTCCCCGACATATCTTCAGTTTTGAGAATTGCCAGATCAATATCTTCCGAGAAACGATTTATGCAGTCATGTGCTTTTGAAAGCGATGTTCCTCCTTTGAAAATTACTTCGTCTACGAATTTTGATGTCGACAGATTTTTCAGGACATGAGTAACCCAATAATCCTTCTCAATAAAAATGGTGCGCATCTTGAAATGAGCAGCTGCGGATTCAATCGCGTCAACGAAGTCATTGGATTGGTGGAAGATCATATCAGGTTCCATGAATTTTTATTGGAAAGTACTTCAGATGAAACTCCAGTTTCAAAAACAGAGAGTTTATTAATCGACTGTTTTATTTTCGATACTTTAACTGACGGAAAATATTGTTCCATCAATGCTCCCAATAAAGCACGAGTGCCAGGATTGAATGACAATGCAAGTGTAATCAGTCTTTCCTTTTTTACTTTAGGTAAAGCAACAACGAGGTCCTTCAAAATCTTCAAAGAGTCATCCGGGTTAGAATCTGGAATTGATTTGATATCTCGTAACGCATCCAGAAGTTGGAGCAATGGAATATCCTCTTCTGAAAAACTGACATTCCTTCTTACATACTTCACATTATAGCCTTCAATTTGTTTTGGCTGCAATGGATTCATTGTAGCAATCACTAGTGTATTGGAAATCTGTGATGTGAGGCCGAGTTGGTTGTAAACCGAAAGCCCTGTGAGATATCCAATCCTGCTATTTTGCCTAACTGTTAATGCATTTACAATAGCAGATTCCCGTGGTCTGCTATTACCAAATTTTGATTGCTGTGGTTTATAATACTTGCCCCTCGAAAGGCGGGAAATTACTCCTTTTCTGGTAAGACGGCTTAATGACTGAGCAGCGTTAACAAATTGGTCAGAACCAATTTCAAGTTGCGCATAGTCAAAAATAGCCCCATCAGGCATCTTTTCTACCTTTTTAGAGATCATTTCGGTGATAGAAGACATAGTGTAATAGCTACAGTAGTTATTGGAGTATACTCTTGTTAATAATGGTAAAGATAGATAATAGAAATAGGATATCAAGTTTTATATACGTTAAACTTGACATATAAGGTCGTCAAATATTGGTTTTAAGCACCTATTGTCGCAATAGGTGATGATTCTAATGTGTTTTAAAGGAGATCATTTTAACGTAATAAATTGATATCAAGGATCCAAGTCCACATCACGTGTCACTTTAACAAATGCAAATTCACGTGAAATAACTTTAAGTGAAGCTCCTGTGCAAGTGAACACTATAGATCGCGCATGCCGTAACGTCAACCCCCACACCAGAATCTAATCTTTAGGTTTTGATTTTCATTTCACCTCACCATAATTAAGTGTAACATTTATACTAACCGTGGTCCAGTTACTCATACCGTGGTGTACGGAGCAAGCTTACTGTGCCTGCAGCGGAACCATTGACGATCATACAATATTGAGGCGCCTCCTTTATCGTTTCGGCAATATTCATTTCTCTAATCAACCTTGACTTACAATACGGTTTTTTTAATCCCTGCCCCATATCCCTTTTGATTCTTCGGTTTTTGCATTATTTGAATGGAAGTGCTGCGTCTGTCAAAAATTCGAATCCAATGGAAATTCGCTATTGAAAAGAATGAAAAGAGAAAAGTTAGTGCGCATTCGCTTGACAAAAGAAGGTTCTTACCTAGCGTCGGGCACATTGGGAAGTATCTATTCAAAAAAATCAGAAAATCTATCGGGAAAAATTCCGCAAAATTGCCTCTTGTAGTTAGATCGATTTGTATTAAACAGTTTTTTTAGATGGATTACTCAAATTTCGAGGTTGAAGATTTTGTTGCGGATGAATACTTTATACAATGGGTGAAAGCCCCTGCTGCAGAAAGAAATGCTTTTTGGGAGGCTTGGCTATCCAAAAACGAAGACAAGAAAAGCATTGTTCTTGAGGCGAGGGAGATTATTCTTCTTATGGATATAAAAGAGATTAACGCTCCAGAAGGTAGATTTTTAGAGATATGGGGGAAGATAGTTCAGGAAGATGATTTTAAAACTATTCTATTAAGCCCTGAGATAAAAAAGGAAACATTCAGCAGTAATCGGTTCAGCATTGCAGCATGGCTGCGGGTGGCATCGGTAGCGGCCTCGGTCTTGTTTGCAACAACACTATTCTACTACCTTAATAGTAATAAATTTATTACAATCAAAACTGCCTATGGGGAATCTCGCACGCTATTCCTGCCCGATAGCACTAAAGTTACCCTAAACGCAAACACTACGCTTCGTTATTCTCCCGAAAATTTTATAGCCAAACAACGTGAAGTTTGGCTTGATGGTGAAGCTTTCTTTTCTGTCATTCATAAAATCAGCAATGAGAATTTTTTAGTACACACAAGTGAATTACAAGTTGAGGTATTGGGTACGCGATTTAACGTGAACAGTAGGAGGGGAAAAAGCAAAGTAGTGCTAGAAGAAGGGAAAGTTAAGCTGGACTTGTATCAAAATGGCAAGAGTTCATCTCTTATTATGTTGCCGGGCGAATTTGCTGAATTTAAAAGTGGGGATAAGGAACTTATCACTAAAAAAGTAGACCCCGATGACTGTGTATTATGGAAGAATAGACAATTGATTTTCATTGGTACATCAATCTCCGATATTGCTCAGCTTATTGAAGATAATTATGGATTTGTAGTCGTAATTCAAGATGACGAATTAAAGACGAGAAAATTCACAGGATCGGCATCGAGTGAGGATGTTCATGATCTTCTGCAAAAATTAACACTCCTTTTTGATCTTGATGTTAAGCAAGATGGAAAGCAAATAATTATTAAAAACCAATAAAGAA
>JBBRKB010000378.1:0-4152 GCA_038218385.1 Cytophagales bacterium
AAAATAGTGGAGCCTGATTTTAATTCATTGTTCAGGAAATACTCACTGTCAATAAGATTGAATTCTTTCAAGAATGAAATCGCATCGAGGAATTGTGCTTCCAATTCATTCCAATTAAATTCAATTTCATGTTCACGCAATATTTTGAAATGTATATCCGTGAGTGTTTTGAGTTTATCACCAAAATTATCCAACAAAATATCACCCACGCGAAGACCTTGACGTCCGATTTTATCTTGATAGGTCGGGCCGATTCCTTTTAATGTTGATCCGATTTTATTATCTCCTTTTGCTTTCTCATAGGCCTGATCAAGCAACCGATGGGTTGGTAAAATCAAGGTAGCCTTTTTCGAAATAAAAAGATTTGCCTTTGTGTTTAAGTTGAACTTCTTGAGCTTTTCAATTTCGCCTTTGAAAATAACCGGATCCAACACAACACCATTACCGATAACGTTGCGTGTCTTCTCACGAAATATTCCCGAAGGAATTTGATGGAGCACATGCTTTATGCCATCGAACTCTAATGTGTGACCGGCATTGGGGCCTCCCTGAAATCTTGCTACAACATCATACTGGGGGGCCAGTACGTCCACAATCTTTCCCTTACCTTCATCGCCCCATTGAAGGCCTAATAATACATCTACCTTTGACATTTGATTTTTTATGTTAGCTGCCCACTGCTACTTCATCTTCCGATTGAATGATTTGAAAAATAGAATTGAGCTTAGTAATCACGAGTAATTTTTGAACGCTTTCAGAAGGCTTTAACAAAAATACTTCCCCGCCTTTGTTCCGGAATTTTGTAAGAATGGTTATCAACACACCTATGCCGCTACTATTAATGTAGCGCAAGGCAGAAATATCAATAATAGCTATACGAATATCATTTTGAATAGCGGAGGAAACCGCTTCTAACACCTTTGCACCATTATCATCGCCAATCAAATCACCTTCCAGTCTCAATATTAATTTTCCTGACTTTATTTCCTGTTCAAAATTCATAGACCTGCGGGTTTATCGGTTGACCGGTTTTCGCATTGCTCTTTTGTGCAAACTGCGTACAATATTAATGAATGATGGAGAACATTAAAATGAAGAATTTCTTCTGCGGTCTTTTGGATGTTCTGTATCCGTGGATCGCAAAATTCAACCACCTTGTGGCAATCGGTGCAAATTAAATGATCGTGTTGCTTGTAACCGTAGGATTTTTCATACTGTGCCTGGTTCTTACCAAACTGATGCTTGCTTACCAAATCACATTCAACCAGTAAATCCAGGGTGTTGTAAACGGTTGCACGGCTTACCCTATAATTTTTATTTTTCATGCTGACGTAGAGTGATTCCACATCAAAATGACCATCGCGGGAATAGATTTCTTCTAAGATAGCGTACCGTTCGGGAGTTTTGCGTAATGCCTTATTTTCCAGATAAGCTGTAAAAATCTTTTTAACCTCTTCGTAAGTCGTTGTATTGAGTGCCATGAATAAGTAACAAGCAAAGATAGCATGCCGTTTGCCCGAAGCAAAGAATCCTTAATTTTTACAACATTAATGGTTGGACATCTCTTGAACACCCATATTGCTGCGCGAATCAAACCGGCTTACCTTGATCACACCTTCCACATTGAGAAGTTTTCCGATCAATTCTTCCAGGTGGCGGGTATCATTCACATACAACATGATCTCTCCTTCGAAAATGCCCGTATCGGTTTTCATGGACATGGAACTCATGTTCACCTTCAATTCTTCTGAGATAATCCGCGATACATCGTTAATCAACCCTACGCGGTCGGTTCCCCTTATTTTTAATCCCGTAAGGAATGCCACCTCGTGCTGCGATGTCCACTTGGCCTTTACAACCCGGTTGCCATGATGCGACAACAACTCTGGTGCGTTGGGACAATTGGCGCGGTGTATTTTAATTCCTTCTCCTACGGTAACGAAACCAAAAACATCATCTCCCGGAATGGGTGTGCAGCATTTGGATAATTTGTAGTCCACCAAATCCATATCCTCTCCTATCAACAGAATGTCGTCATAGCGGTCTTTAATTTTTGTGATCTCCTGGGCAAAGGTGCGGGCATCATCAACTTTCAGATGGGGCTTGCTCTTGATCGTGGAAATAGGCTTATGTTCAGCAAACCGTTTTATATCAGCACCGGTGATTACACCATTGCCAACCCGGTAATACAAATCAAAATGTGAAGGCGCGCTAAAAAAATCACGCATATTCTCTAAAACCACATGATAGGGCTCTAACTTCAGCTGTTTGATTTTTCGCTGCACTATTTCCTTGCCCTCTTCTGCTACCTTTTTCTTGTCTTCCTTAAGAACATCTTTTATTCTTGTTTTCGCTTTTGATGTAACAACAAAACGAAGCCAATCTTGATGAGGCTTTTGCTTTTGCGATGTGAGGATCTCGATCTGGTCGCCATTTTTCAAAACATAATTAATAGGAACGAGCTTATTGTTGACTTTTGCGCCAATACATTTTGATCCTATTTGTGTATGAATTTCAAAGGCAAAGTCCAACGCGGTGGATCCATGCGGCAAGGTTTTGAGTTCACCGCGTGGTGTAAATACAAAAACTTCTTCGCTAAATAAATTACCACGGAAATCATCAACAAAATCCAATGCCGAGTGATCGTTTTGTTCCAACAGATCACGGACATACGCAAGCCACTTCTCCAGATTGGATAAATGTGTGGCTCCACTCTCCTTATATTTCCAGTGCGCGGCATATCCTTTCTCAGCTATTTCATCCATACGCTTGCTGCGAATTTGTACTTCCACCCATTGGCCATTTTTCGCCATCACAGTGGTGTGCAATGACTCGTAGGCATTGGTCTTGGGGGTGCTTATCCAATCTCGAAGGCGATCGGGATTGGGCGTGTAAAAATCGGTGACAATGGAATAAATCTGCCAGCAAAAAGCCTTCTCATTTTCATCTGGTGTATCAATGATCACGCGTATAGCAAACAAATCATAAACTTCTTCAAACGGAATGTTTTGCCTCCTCATCTTATTCCAGATGGAGTAAATAGATTTAGGCCTGCCTCTTATTTCATGATTGATGTTTTGGCGTTCCAACTCATCCTTAATAGGCTGCATAAACTGCCGGATGAATTTATTGCGCGTTGTGCGCGTGGCATCAATCTTCTGAGCAATAGAAGCGTATACCTGATAGTCGGTGAAGCGAAGGTAAAGATCCTCCAACTCTGTCTTTATGGTATTTAACCCAAGCCGATGGGCTAAAGGGGCATAGAGGTAAATGGTTTCGGAAGCAATTTTCAGTTGCTTATTTCTGGGCATGCTTTCCAGCGTCCGCATATTATGGAGTCTGTCAGCGAGCTTTATCAAAATCACGCGCACATCATCGGAAAGCGTGAACAGCATTTTCCGAAAATTCTCCGCTTGTTGTGAGGTGCCATATTCAAAGACCCCTCTGATTTTGGTGAGGCCATCAATGATGCGAGCTATCTTCTCACCAAATATTCTTTCAATATCGATTAGTTCAATATCGGTGTCTTCTACTACATCATGTAAAAGGGCAGATATTATAGAGGTGGTGCCGAGGCCTACTTCCTCAACACATATTTGGGCAACCGCCAAGGGATGAAAAATAAAAGGCTCCCCCGATTTTCTTCGCATGTCTTTATGCGCATCCAAGGCCATGGTGAAAGCACGCTTTATCAGCTTGGCATCTCCTTCATTTAGAACGGGCTTGGCTTTTCTAAGTAACTTCCTGTATCGGCTTATTATCTCTTTTTTCTCCTGCTCGGTATCGATTACCATCATGAAACCTACTTTTGACCTAATATTAAAAGAATTTGACTTACCGACTCCATATTAATGTCGATTAGTGAGCATACTTGATTATTCCTCCTCTAACCCCGCTGAGCTTTGACTATAAAAAATAAACGACATTGCTCAATATTATAAGTAAACACTTTATTTGGACTTTATTATTCCACAATAATCAATAAATTTGCGCTCCGTTTTCGGGATCACAAAGTGCCGATTTACTAATTAAAGCATTTTGAGTATTTCTTTTAAAACTGCGGATGTGGCGTAATTGGTAGCCGCGCCAGACTTAGGATCTGGTGTCGCAAGACGTGGGGGTTCGAGTCCCTTCATCCGCACACACATGAAC
>JBBRKB010000379.1:0-4129 GCA_038218385.1 Cytophagales bacterium
CACGTTTGGAAGACTTTTTACCGAGCAAGAATTCAATGATGTTATCATCAAATCAAATGAGACGGGTGATGTGCGATTAAGAGATATTGGGCAGGCTGAGTTAGGGCCTGAGAATGAGGAGACCGTTTTGCGCGAAAGTAATATTACCATGGTAGGGCTGGCGATGATACCCCTGCCAGGTGCCAACTATGTGGCTATTGCCGATGAGTTTTACAAACGTTATGAGGAAATAAAAAAAGAAATTCCGGCGGATATCAAGACAAACAGTGCGCTTGATCAAACTGTCTTTATAAAGCGATCGATCACCGAAGTAGCCGAGACTTTAATCATCGCTATCATTTTGGTGGTGTTGGTCATCTATTTTTTCTTTCGTGATTTTCTGATTGCCATCCGTCCGTTGATCGATATCCCCGTTGCCCTTACAGCAACATTTTACATCATGTACCTAAGCGGTTATACCATTAATGTATTGACGATGCTGGGGATTGTTTTGGCCACAGGCCTGGTAGTGGATGATGGTATTGTTGTTACGGAGAACATTTATAAGAAGCTGGAGAAGGGAATGAACAAATACAAAGCGGCTGTGGAAGGTTCGAAAGAAATTTTCTTCGCTGTTATTTCTACTTCCATTACCCTGGCCGTTGTCTTTTTGCCTATCCTTTTCTTACAAGGATTTGTAGGTCGCTTGTTTGTTGAATTTGGTGTTGTGATTGCAGGAGCGGTTTTAGTCAGCGCGTTTGTATCCCTTACATTAACGCCCGTGCTGGCTGTTAAGTTAACACGGGATGACAGAAAGCATTCTTGGTTTTATAATGTAACAGAACCTTTCTTTAATGGAATGGAGAATGGTTACAGTAAGTGGCTGGCTGCATTTGTTAATGTACGGTGGCTCGCACTAGTTATCATTGGTGTATGTCTGGGCGCAGCGTATCTGATCGGTATTAATATTCAATCCGAGCTTGCACCTATGGAAGATAGAAACCAATTTAGATTGGCCATGTCTGCACCGGAGGGTACATCGTATGACTACATGGATAATTTTGTACAAGATGTGGTTCAGTTTGTCATGGACTCTGTGCCTGAGTATCAAACAGCATTGTCTGTAACATCACCAGGTTTTTCAGGTAATGGTGCTGCCAACAATGCATTTGTGCGGGTAACGCTAGTAGATCCTGACAAGCGAAATCGGTCGCAAGCAGAAATTGTGGGTATGGTGTCACGCAACCTTCCACGGTTTCCTGAAGGAAGGG
Organism: Cytophagales bacterium; assembly: GCA_038218385.1. Taxonomy (GTDB): domain Bacteria; phylum Bacteroidota; class Bacteroidia; order Cytophagales; family Cyclobacteriaceae; genus JBBRKB01. The sequence continues at coordinate 1,251 of JBBRKB010000379.1, forward strand.
TTTTTCCGATACAAGAACAGACCATTCAGGTGAGCCGGTTTGGTGGCTTGCCTGTGCAGTTCGTTCTTCAGAATAATAATTTTGAAAAATTAAGAGAGGTACTTCCAAAATTTATGGAGGCCGTAAATGATCATCCGGTATTGCAAGGTGTAGACTCCGATCTTAAATTTAACAAGCCCGAGTTGCGTGTTCAAATAAACCGTTTAAAAGCAACACAACTAGGAATAAGCGTTCAGGATATTGCGCAGACTTTACAGTTGGCCTATAGTAATTTGCGCTTTGGGTATTTCACAAAAGAAGGAAAACAATACCAGGTGATTGGACAAGTGTCGCGTGAAAACCGAGACGACCCCAGTGATTTGAAAAGTTTGTTTGTGCGCACGCGAACAGGCGAATTGATTTCTATTGATAATGTGGTGAGTGTTGAGGAATCTACAACGCCACCAGCGTTGTATCATTTTAACCGTTATAGATCGACTACGGTTTCTGCGGGTCTTGCGCCAGGCTACACGGTGGGCGATGGTATCAAAGCCATGCAGGAAATTGCCGACAAATTATTGGATGAAACCTTTACCACATCCTTGTCTGGTTCATCCCGCGACTTTGTTGAAAGCGCAAGCAATACATCGTTTGCTTTTGTGCTTGCTATTATTCTGGTATACCTTATCCTTGCGGCGCAGTTTGAAAGTTTTGTTGATCCGTTTATTATTTTGTTAACTGTACCGCTTGCCCTGGCAGGAGCTTTTATATCTCTTTATCTTTTTGATCAAACGTTAAATATCTTTTCGCAGATTGGTATGATCATGCTTATCGGTCTTGTTACCAAGAATGGAATTTTGATTGTTGAATTTGCTAATCAAAAACGAGAGGACGGATTGTCAAAACTGGATGCAGTTTTACAAGCATCAAAGTTGCGTCTGCGCCCCATCCTGATGACGAGTTTGACAATGGTACTAGGCACTTTGCCAATAGCCCTTTCACTAGGCGCTGCTTCAACCAGCAGGCAGCCGTTGGGAATTGTTGTGGTAGGTGGTGTTTTGTTTTCGCTGATACTCACCTTGTTCGTTATTCCCGCTATGTATCTATTGCTTGCCCGTAAAACAAGGCATACAACACTTGATGAACAGATTAATGAACCCAGTCCGAAAACAGTAGCGTATGAAGTTTAGGTATTTGTTTTTTTTTAGTGGAATATTTTTTCAATCTTTTTTATGTGCCTCTCAAGACCAGGTATCACTTGAACAAGTGATTGCGCTGGCGCTAGAGAAAAATTATAACATTCAGTTGGCAAAAAATATATCCAAATCGGCAGAGACTGACCAGGATTATATTGTGGGTGCATTTCTTCCGCAGCTTAATGCAAACGGATCGGCTGTATGGAACGGCAGTCATCAACGTGTTGAATTTTCTGACGCCACGCGAAACAATGAAGGCGATACAGAATCAAATACATTGAATGGGAATGTGCAATTAAGTTGGTTGCTTTTTGATGGCACGCGCATGTTCGCCACTAAACAACGAGTAGATGAGATTGCCCTTAAAGGTGAATTGAAAGTAAAAGAAGAAATGGTCAATTCCATTGCCGAGGTAATTGCCAATTATTATGATGTGGTAAGAGGGAAACAACAACTTAAAGCCATACAAGAGCAGATGGCAGTGAGTGAAGAACGTGTAAAGCTTGCAGAGCGAAAACTGCAAGTAGGTACGGGAGGAAAGCCTGAGTTGCTTCAAGCGAAAGTGGACTTGAATGCACAGCGTACCCAAACCTACACACAGAATACATTGATTGGCCAACTCAAACAACAATTGAACGGCATGGTTGGCATGCAACTTCCTGCAAACTATGATGTGGCAGATACCATCATCATCAACCTTGATTTAAAAAAAGAAGAAATTTCACAAGATCTGGATAAGAAAAATTTTACACTGCTTGCAGCACAATCTGATTTACGCATAGCCAATCAACAGATCAAAGAGCGAAGAGGTGAAAGATATCCGTTTTTGTATTTTAATTCCAATTACAATTTTGCGCAGAATGAGAATACGGTAGCCATCAATAACTTTAGCCCTTTGTTTAGCCAGGCTAAAGGATTGAATTATGGCTTTTCTGTTACCGTACCCATCTTGAATGGTTTTAATAACAAACGGTTGATCACCCAGAGTAAAATTAATCTTGATCGCCAAAGAATTGTTTATGAACAGCAGAAGACAAACGTTAATGTAAGCCTGGAATCTGCCTACATCAATTATCAAAATGCAAAAGAAGTCTTGCTGATAGAAGAAGAAAATATTTCGTTAGCCAAAGAAAATGTTTTTATAGCGCTTGAAGGTTTTAAACGCGGCGTCACCACGTATATAGAATTGCGTACTGCCCAGCAAAGTCTTGAAGACGCCTATTTCAGATTGATAAATGCACGGTACATTGCCAAGCTTGCTGAAACAGAATTGCTTCGGATAAATGGCGGCCTTGTGAAGTGAGCGCAAAAAAGTCCCGGTGATGGCATACAGTTGATGAATCTCATTGAGATTGAAACAGGTGTGCAGCTCTTCTCTTGCACGTTTAATGAAGGGATTCTTCGCTCGCGCATTCCATCGCGCAAGACCACCACTCTGGATGACGGTTTATCAAAGTAGTTTTTTGATCCTTCGCTCGCGCAGCCGATCGCACAACAATCCGTTTGGGATGACGGCCTCCCCGTTGATTATCCGTCATCCAGAGCGATGCATGTGTGAGGGCAAGAGCGAGCGAAGGATCTCTTTGTGTGTGGGAAATACTTTTGTTGCAAGTTTTAGTTTTAGTTAAGGTATCCTCAGCGCATTCCATCGCGCAAGACCCCGCTTTGTATGAAGTTTTATCAAGATGTTTTTTTGCAAGACCT
>JBBRKB010000380.1:0-4122 GCA_038218385.1 Cytophagales bacterium
ATTTGACTACATTATAATGTATCAACGAACGACTGTACGTTAAATCTACCTGATTGATATTTTTTACTTTCTAAAGTTTACATCAAGACAGACAACTGATTTATTCATCTCGTACCTTTACATCGATTTAATTGTATTTTCTTTTTTTATGAGTAGTACTATTTACACCGTTATCACCGGAACGGGATCTTACATCCCTAAGAGGCGAGTTACGAACGAAGATTTTTTATCGAACGAATTTTATGACAGTGATGGTAAAAAAATCAACAAGCCCAATACCGAAATCATGGAAAGGTTTTTAGAAATCACCACCATTGCTGAACGGCGTTATGTTACGGATGATTTAATGACTTCAGATATCGCTTGCTTGGCTGCTCTGGAAGCGATAGAAGCTTCTGGTATTGACAAAGAAGAACTCGACTATGTGATCGTAGCGCACAACTTTGGTGATATAGCCCACGGCAGTAACCGCACAGATATTATTCCAAGTCTTGCTTCACGGGTTAAACATAAGTTAGAAATAGAAAACCCAAACACGGTAGCATATGATTTGGTGTTTGGCTGTCCGGGTTGGTTGCAGGGAATGATACAGGCCGATTATTTCATTAAATCTGGTGATGCAAAAAAAGTATTGGTCATTGGTGCGGAGGTGCTTTCAAGAGTAATTGATTTACATGATCGTGATTGCATGCTGTATGCAGATGGGGCAGGGGCAACTATTTTAGAAGCGCGCGAGAGTAATCAACCTGTGGGGATCCGTGCACACACCACACGATCCGATACATTCCTTCATTCACACTTGTTACACATGGGTAAGTCCTTTCATGAAGGATTTGAAAAGCAAGATGACATGTTTTTAAAAATGAATGGAAGAAAACTTTATCAGTATGCTTTAGAGACCGTTCCTCAGGCGATAAAGAATTGTCTTGAAAAAAGCAAAACGGATATACGGGATATAAAAACAATTCTCATCCATCAGGCGAATGGAAAGATGGATGATGCTATTGTTAAAAGACTTTATGCATTGTATGATATGGATGATGTTCCCGCCCATGTTATGCCCATGACCATTGATACATTGGGTAACTCTTCTGTTGCCAGTATCCCAACCTTACTCGATCTTATTATTAGAAATAAACTTGATGGACTAACCTTGAGTAGTGGTGATAAGGTGATATTGGCATCTGTAGGAGCGGGGATGAATATCAATGCAATGATGTATCAGATGGTTTAATAAACGTACTAATCAATTGAGACAAACATGATAGGTGGCGGATTTGTTAAGGGAATGATGGATACCATTCAGTATAACCGCGGGTTGCTGGGGAAAAAGAAATCTCTTAAAGAAAGGTACAAAGAGGAGATAAAAAACCGTGTTGTTGTCAATCGTGAACAGGACATTAAGGCGGTTGAGTTAAGAGTATCCGCACGTCTAAAAGTAAATAAGGTACATGAGCGCTGGTCGAGGATTTCTGTTATTGTCTTTCTCGTTTTTACTGTGGTTGTTTTGCTTTGGATAATTTTTTCAGTTGACTTTAGTTGGAAGTCGAAAGGGAAGTATGCAGATAAGGATCGGCTATTCAAAACAGTTGTATATGAACGCTTCAAAGACCAAATGGATTTGCTGGTCTTATATTTTCCATCGGGTATAAAGGCTCAAGAGATGTTTTTGAAAGAAGGTAAAAAACATCAAAACTCAGAAAGCTATTACGAGACAGGGGAGCAGTTTCGTTCCGCTTTATATTATTACGATTCCCTTGTCAATGAACTTTATTTTTTTAAAAACGGTGACACGATCAAAAACTTCCCAACCATTCGTGACGGTAATGTACATCATTTGAAATTTCCCGATAGGGTAGCAGGGTATAATGTGGCGTTTGATTTCTATGAAGGAAAGATCATACAGGGCACTTATGAGAAAATAAAATCCGCAAGTAAAGGCGAGTGATAGTTTTAATTTATATTCGGGAAATGAATTGCCCTGAATGAGCCTCCGTAAAGAAAAAGCCGCCAAATTGAAACTCCTTATTCTGGAGAATACATTGAAGATGGTGGGAAAAAAATCCTTTGAGGACATATTTGTTGATGACATCTGTGAGAAGGTGAAAATTTCCAAAGTCACCTTCTTTAAATATTTTCCCAAGAAAGAAGATTTACTCCTCTACTATTTTCGGGTATGGTGCCTTGAACGCGCTGTTGATCAACATGAAAAAAAGAAAGAAGGTCTTCAGGGTGTGAATTACCTTTTCGATAAACTCAGTGATTCTTGTGAAAGTTATCCGGGCTTAATGTTAAGTCTGATCGGCTACATATCCGACTTCAGGCGTCCACCAAAACCGTTTCCGTTAAAAGTAGAAGAGAAGCAATTATTGTTTCCTGCCATTCAGGATGTGAACAAAATTGAGATTTTGTCGATAGAGCAGTGCATTGAACAATTTACGCTAGAAGCAATTTTTAAAAAAGAAATCACAAAGATCAGTTCAACAAAAGATATTGCTAATTTATTCATGACCCTGTTTTATGGTTCGGTTATTACAGCGCACCTCAACCAGTTGTCGCCAGCGAAGTTTTATTTTCGGAGAAACCTGGATATGGTTGTCAAGGGTCTTAATTAATTTTTCATTTTAACAAGCTTAGTCCGCTTCCGGTGTTTGTCCTTCTTTCGGTCGTAGAAGCGATGAAATGTTCGTGGTTTCACCACCGTAGTTGTGCCGTTTGATTGTTTACTGCACGCAGGAAGTATAACGATGAAGATAAAGATGTACAGGATAAACTTTCGCATGCTGATAAAGTCCAAAAATAGTATTTTTTTATTGTTCAGATAACGTGCGCGAATATTGGGCGAAAGAATTGTGAGGAGGGTATAGGCGCTTTATTTTGAAATATATCGCAGATAAATTTGCAGATACCCAATTGAAATCTAAATTTGCACACCTTTAAAAAACGGTCTGGTAGTTCAGCTGGTTAGAATGCCTGCCTGCCACGCAGGAGGTCGCGGGTTCGAGTCCCGTCCGGACCGCTTTTTCAAATTTAAATGTTAACAAAACCGCTTAAACTGAATGTTTAAGCGGTTTTTTTTTGTCAAAGCATACCGTTTAAAGTCGTTTAATTCAATTCCCTCGGTGACCTATTCGGTTACCTAATTTCAGGTGTCACATTAGGTAACCGAATAACGTATAACTATTTGAAATACAAATAGTTATCGAGATCATTCTGCATCATTTGAATATAAAATGAATGGAATTTATACACAAAACGCAAACGGAAGATGAAACACGCACAAAGGTTCTCAATTCTTATTTGGGCAAAGGGTACGTCTGGTCAGCGGGGTAGTGTACGTACCCTGTATGCGCGAGTTACTGTCGATGGCAAACGCGCGGAGATTTCTTTAAAGCGCTCTATTGATGCATGCCAATGGGATGCTTATGCTGGAAAAATGAAAGGACGAAATTCTAGCACCCAAGGGTTTAACAATTATCTTAATGAAGTAAAGACTGAAGTATTTAGCATCTATCAAGATCTATCAACTAAAGGGGAGTTTATTTCGGCTGATATGATTAAAAACAAATTCTTAGGAACAGCAGAGGAGCGGCATACACTGTTGGAGACATTTAAGCATCACAATCAGGATTACAGGAAAAGAATTGGCGTTGATATTGCCAAAGGCACTTGGGTTAAATTCAACACACTTGAAACCAAACTGAGATCCTTTGTAACGCAACACTTAAAGAAATCAGACATCTATCTCAAACAACTTGAATACAGTTTTGTTTCCGATTTTGAATACTATCTGCGCACCACTGAGAAGACAAGTTCTAATACAGCAATGAAATACATTCGTATGATGAAAAAGGTTCTCAATGATGCAGTACGTAAAAACTGGATGGATAAGAATCCTTTTCAAGCTTTTAAATGCTCTTTTCGTTGGCCTGAAAAGGACGTGATTACCTGGGATGAATTAACAATTATTATTCAAAGGGACTTTACCATCGAACGTTTACAACTGGTAAAGGATTATTTTGTTTTTTGTTGCTTCACAGGATTGGCATACGTTGACGTTGTAAATTTAAAATCATCCGCAGTAAGTGTTGGGATCGATGGAAAACGATGGTTGATATTCAA
>JBBRKB010000381.1:0-4113 GCA_038218385.1 Cytophagales bacterium
GTAACTTATAATCTCTTGCATTTCTAAGTATTACTGAATAAATGTCACCCTCTTCCTCAGTAACTTCATCCATGGTAAGTGACTTATGATGCCCATCTTTTGATCCAGAAAACTGGGACTGACCATTGACGACAAATGGGCCAATCAAATATATCAGTATACAAAGTCTAACGAACATATCTTGGTTTTCTAATTACCTGTAATGCTTGTCCTGTACTGAAATTTGAAAAGAAAGCTCGAGCAGCCATTCCCGCAAATTTACTTAAAGTAACATTTAATATGTAGACTTGGCTTTTCCGTGTATTCAACACAATATTCTTCTCAGCATATTATTTCCAATTGCCATGTAGTAATACTGATTATAATCACTGGAGATCCATCTATCAGATATAGCATCATGGAGTTCAAAGGTAAGCCGCAAAATTTCTACTATACCGAAAAACTCTCTCCACATCCACACGTGCGTGTAGCATTAGGGTTGATAAACTGGAAACCTTTACCATTTAAACCATCAGAAAAATCGAGTGTGGTTCCCAAGAGGTACAACAGGCTTTTTTTATCCACCAATATTTTCACGCCTTTGTCTTCAAACACCTGATCAGCCGCGTTGAGCACATGATCAAAATCAAGATCGTACATCAATCCAGAGCAGCCTCCGCCCTTTACCGAGACACGAATGTTGTGTGCATCTGTATGGCCACCTTCTTCGCGAAGTTTTAAAATCCTATCTTTTGCTTTATCGGTTACGGTTATCATCTTTTTCTTCTTTATCTTCCAAAACTCAGGAGGTTTTCTAGTGTCAAAAACTTTCTTTAACCTTAAAAAGTTTCGTCTCCGTACCCAAAGCTAAACAATAATGGAAAAACTTGAGCACATTGGCATTGCCGTAAAAAACCTGGAAGCGTCAAATGTTGTGTTTGCAGCTTTGTTGGGGCAGCAACATTACAAAATAGAGTCGGTAGAATCAGAGGGGGTGCGTACTTCCTTTTTTGATGTTTCGGGTGTAAAAATAGAGTTGCTGGAAGCCACAAACCCCGATTCGCCCATCGCCCGGTTCATAGAAAAAAAAGGGGAAGGACTACATCACTTGGCCTTTGAAGTCAAAAACATTCAGGAAAAAATAAAAGATTACCAGGCAAAAGGGTTTACGCTTATCCATGAAAACCCAAAGGATGGAGCTGACAACAAACAGATTTGTTTCCTGCACCCCAAATCCGCCAACGGTGTTTTAATAGAATTGTGTGAAGAGAAAACTGAAAATTAAACTACTTAGCCCGCGGGTCACCGAACTGAAGGGCATTGTATTTCTTTAATTTTTTCTTTCCTGCATGGGTCTTATACATCGGCTTGGGGCTGCATGCGCCAAGAATAAAACAAACCATCAAAAGGATAACCATCAACCGCTTCATAGGGATTTTTTTGTTGCAAGTTCACCTAAAGTTAAGTTAAAAACCTTGATTTTCATCAATACTCTTACTTTTGTAGGCCAATGCCTAAAGTAGCAGGATAAGAGACAACAACCCCAGTTTAATGGCAAATATGAGCGAACAACGATCGGAAGTAAATCAATTTGGAGAGTTTGGTTTGATCGAGCGGATAAAATCGAACACGGTATTACAAAACGCATCTTCATTGACGGGCATTGGCGATGATGCAGCCGTCATTGAAAAAGGAAATGGCGAATGCACATTGCTCTCTACCGATATGTTGGTAGAAGGAATCCATTTCGATCTCTCTTATTTTCCGTTACGTCATTTGGGCTACAAAGCTGTTGCTGTTAATGTATCCGACATCGCTGCCATGAACGGAACACCCGAACAGATTACGGTTAGCATTGCGTTCAGTAATCGGTTTTCGATCGAAGCTATTGATGAATTGTATGCCGGCATTCAAGCAGCGTGCGAAAGTTATAAGGTTGATCTTATCGGTGGCGATACTACTTCGTCCCGTTTAGGGTTGATCATTTCCATTTCAGTTTTAGGAAAATCACCAGCGGATAAAATCGCTTATCGAAGTGGTGCAAAGAACAATGACATTATCTGCGTTACCGGTGACCTGGGTGCCGCGTTTCTCGGTTTACAAATATTAGAAAGAGAGAAGCAAGTTTTCGTGAGCGATCCTGAGATGCAACCCGATCTTGAAAAATATGAGTATCTGGTGGGGCGCATTTTAAAACCTGAAGCACGCACAGATATTGTTTCAGAATTGAGTGACAAAGGAATTGTGCCTACGTCTATGATTGATATTTCCGATGGACTGGCATCAGAACTTTTACACATCAGCAAAGCATCTAATGTGGGTATCCGTATTTTTGAAAAAAATATACCCATCGACAACGACACGTTCAACACGGCGCTGGAATTTAATCTCGATCCTATTACTTGCGCACTTAATGGTGGTGAAGATTACGAATTACTCTTCACCATTTCACAAGCGGATTATGAGAAAGTAAAAAACCACGCAGACATTCATTTCATTGGCTACATACACGACAATGCAAATCAAAATGTAATGATTACAAAGCAGGAAAACGTTGTGCCGTTACAAGCACAAGGGTGGGATCATTTTAAATGATAGAGAAGCTTCTGGCTGCAAGTGGGGTGTGGGTATATGGTGGGATGACTCAACAGAATTTTAATCAATGTATTATTAGATGTTTAAAGGTTTGCCGGTTGTCGAGGTAAAGAGGGTAAGCTGTTTCTTTTAGCAGCGCCACGTAGCGATAATGAGTATAGCGCAGGTGCAGTAAATACCAAGGACAAATTTTTCCAGGAATTTGGTTTTTCTGAAGCGCGGATTAAGGTGGCAAAAGGGTAGGGCATTTTAACCGGATGGTGGAGCAAACCTAATACGGAACAGTGGCCGCCGGAAATTGATATCGTTGAAATTTTTGGAGCGGTAAATCCGAAAGGGGATCCAACCATCAGTCCATGGAAGAGTAGTATGAATATTCATTTCAAAAAGGACACGGATAGCAAAAAGAAGAAGACCAAACATTTTACACGTTGCATTCATTGTCGGCTTTGTCGAGCCTGGTGAGGGTTTGGGATTTACGCTTGCCAATACCAATATGGCCGGGTTGGATGCCCCTCCATCTCTCGTAGATGAACATGACACCTATCCATACGGTTGGGGTATTCGCCGCGAAGGAGATGGAACTCTACCTCCACAAATGTTTGCTGGAGAGCATGCGCCAGACGATGAGGAAAAACTGATTAGGCTGAAGGAACAAGCCCTCTTTCCAATGGGCGAAGATCGCTTCCGATTGCAGCCCTTCCACGGATGGATATCCGGATGTGGATACGTATCGCGATCTGGAATTCGTTTTGGAAAAAGAATAACCCTACTGTATAAATAATTTCAATTCATCTATCTTATGAAAAAAACCTTTCCTGCAATACTGTTTTTATTTTTAATGCTGTTCTGTCATGCGTGTAAGGATAAACATAATTCGGTGACTTGGCAGGAAGAGAACGGAATTCTTCGCATAGAAGCCGAAAACGGCGAATTCGGAAGTGACAAATTCGGATGGGAAATAGGCTCGGATTTTCCAGGTCATTCAGGTAGTGGTTACGTTATCTGGAGGGGAGCGTCCAACTGGGGTCCTGAATCCAAACCCTATGATTCTATTTCCCTAATGGATAGGATTTCATATCGAATAAAAATTGAAACGCCCGGAAAATATTATGTCAAAGTGCTGAACTATCATTTGAAGGAAGACGGAGACAATGATGTTTGGGCCAGTGTAGACAAAAGTGATTGGGGAAAGACCTATGATTGGCAAGTTGAAAAATGGACTTTAGATGAGCGTGGTGAATGGGCGAAATATGATCTTGCTGCAGGCCTTCATGATATTGAGCTTGCAGGACGCTCTCCGGGATTCGCCATTGATCAGATTGTTATTTTCGAGGAATCGCTTAAGAGCCAATTCATACCTGAAGCTGCCGCGAGTGATAAGCCTTAGACAGATTTCGTATACCTGCCGCAGTGTTGGTGCTGACTATAGGATGGGCTACTGGTTATGAGATTTTCATCGGCGTTGAAAACACACTCTTTCGTTTGAGTTCTTTAAAAAGTGCGGAAGTCAGGAGAACATTTTAAGAACACACCCCC
>JBBRKB010000382.1:0-4086 GCA_038218385.1 Cytophagales bacterium
TGAATCCTGACTTCAGATGGTTTGTTACGGAAGCAAAAAGAATTGGTGTTCAGGAAATTATTGTACGCTCTAACCTCACCATTATACTGGCTAATCCAAAAAATTACGACCTACCCGAATTTTTTAAAGAACATAACGTTCGCATTTGTTCTTCACTTCCGTTTTACAATGCCAGTAAAACCGATAGGCAACGAGGTGAAGGTGTGTTCGAGTCATCTATAAAGGCATTACAAATGTTGAATGATGTGGGCTATGGAAAGGAGGATGCAGGACTTGTTTTAGATTTGGTGTATAATCCGACCGGCGCATTTTTATCGGGGGATCAAATGCAATTGCAACGTGATTTTAAAAAAGAATTGCTCGATAAGTTTAATGTATCGTTTAACAACCTCTTTACCATTACCAACATTCCGGTGAGTCGCTTTCTGGATTTTCTCATCGAAAGTGGAAATTATGAAGAGTACATGGAGAAATTGATCAATGCTTTCAATCCGCTTGCCATAGAAGGTGTGATGTGCCGCAATACCATCTCCATTGATTGGGAGGGAAACTTGTATGATTGTGATTTTAATCAGATGTTGGGTTTAAAGACTGCCAAAAAATCGGGCAACCACATTAGCACATTTGATGTTGCAGCGCTGGAGCAGCGGAATATCATTATCAACCAACACTGCTTTGCTTGTACGGCCGGTGCTGGCTCCAGTTGTCAGGGAGCTACAATCTAAATTCCACAAGGAAAAAAAATTAACTAAGTTTGGAAAGTAGTGGATGCTATTGGCATGGCTGAAAGTTGAGCTTAATACATTTATAAAAAATTAAAGGGATAGTATATGTTAAAAGAAATTCAGCAAGCAGCAGATTACCTTAAGAGCCGAGGAATAGATGCGCCTGAAATCGGGGTGATCATCGGCACAGGCCTGGGCGATTTGTTTGTGAAGGAAATTCAAAACCCTATCATCATCCACTACGGAATCATTCCACATTTCCCTATCTCAACCGTAGAGTTTCACAAAGGGCAGTTGATCTATGGTGAAATAAAAGGCAAAAAGGTTTTGGCTATGAGAGGGCGCTTTCATTTTTATGAAGGCTACAGCATGCAACAGATCACATTCCCCGTAAGGGTTATGAAAATGTTAGGCATAAAACATTTGCTCATATCAAACGCTTCCGGAAACATGAATATGAAGTGGAAGAAAGGTGAGTTGATGTTGATTGATGATCACATCAACCTGCAGCCCGACAATCCGCTGAGGGGAACAAACTACGAAAAGCTCGGTCCGCGCTTTCCGGATATGAGTCAACCCTATTCCAAGAAGTTGAATGATTTAGTAAAACAGATAGCCAGTGAAAAGCAAATCATTTTAAACGAAGGTGTTTATGCCTGCGTAATTGGACCAAACTTAGAAACACGCGCAGAGTATCGCTACCTGCATCGCATGGGTGCTGATGTTGTGGGGATGAGTACAGTACCGGAAGTTATTGTTGCCAACCACACGGGCATTCCCTGCTGCGCCATCTCCGTGTTAACAGACGACTGTGATCCCGATAATCTGGCACCCGCCAACATTGCCGAGATTATAGAAGTTGCCGCAAAATCGGAAGGTGTATTGACGAGCTTATATGTTGAGCTTATTGCTAGATTGTAATGTGTTATGGTTTCTATTTTTTTATATGAATGTATCTCTGGAAAGTTTATAAGAGCTGTCCTTCTTCTTATTATTTCAAATTATTTTGAGCTAACCATTCGTTATACAAATACGTTTGAATCTTCTTTTTTATAAAACGCTTTCGCATGTACTTTGCTATTTCATTGTGCTTAATCAACCGTATCGTTGGCTGTCGGGGATATTCAAAAAGGCACTGATTCAAAAAATCACACTTCACAAAAATACTCCTGACCGTGTTGAAGAGAAAACGGATACTGTATTGTTTTCACGTTTGAAAATTCGTTCTCTTGCTTGCAAGGCCTTTACGGCTATTTTATGTTTTGGTTCCCTTCCGTATTTCTTTCAAAATACAATTCCGGTAGAATAATTTTTACTTCCTGGCCAGTATTTTCGTTTTGCCAGTAAACGATGAAGTTCACTTTGGCGGATGTAAGTTCATAATTTTTCTTTCTCATTTCTTCTATCTCCGTCATGTATTTCTTAGAAAATTTCAGTACTGATTTTCCATTTGCGTTTAGCAGTCCATTGCGATCAACTGTAAGTATGTCGCCACTTCTCAAGGCGGAAATAATATTCTGCTTGTTGGTGAAGTAGCCAAGCCAGATATCTTTGTGCGTCAGATGTACAGCTATTTCGTTTGGTGGTAAATACGTTTGGATGTCTCTTATATGCTCGAGGTTTTCGACTGTGATGTTGTCAAGGTAACTTCCGTTCAAGTGTATGCTGAGGTTCTGTTTTGCTCTTGTCATGGCAACATAAAGTAGTCGTTTGTTCTCTTCGGTTTCGGCATGGAAGTTCACGAGCATTATAAAAACATTATCAAACTCTTTTCCCTTCGCTTTATGTATGGTTGAAACGAAAATTACCTCCCCGTTTTCGTTGAAGAAATCTTCCAGCTTGGATTCACGAATGAACACCTCAAAATCAGAGATGTATTTATTCGTTGGGTGAGTTGCTTCAAAATCTTTGATCATGTTGTAGCAAACGTCCAACTTTGTGCTGTTTTGAAACGTGTTCTTTAATTCCCGTTTTGCCTTCTCCCAAACATCATCACTTACGATGAACGCATCATTACCCATGTTGAGTTGACTCAAGAAGTAGCGAATCTCAAACACATTTATCAAATTGAAACCATCATTGGTCTGTATCAACCGGGCTTGTATTCCACTTTTTAAAAGCGATCCTGTTATCTGCAAAGCTTCCTCGTTTGTCTTTGTAAGTATGCACGTGGTGCCGGTCATGGAAGATGACAACAGATTATCCAAAAGAGGAGCAATGATGTTGTTACTTTGATAACGGACAATTTTTATTTTTCCGTTTCCGATTTGTCTGGATACAATAGGAATTTCCTTCAAGCGTTCTTTGATGCGCTCCACAAAGTGATTGGTGAATGCTACCAAGTTACTTTTGCTCCTGTAGTTTTCTATCAGCTCGTGTTTCGCTGCTTTCTTTTCTTTAATGAACTTCCACAAATGTTTTGAACTCGCTCCTCTAAACTCATAAATGCTTTGGTCGTCATCTCCAACGGCAATCACGCGCATGTCTTCGTTTTGCTCCATCAGCGCATTTACCAATTGAAACTCATCTTCATTCATATCCTGCGCCTCGTCAATCACCAAAACAGTTTTTGTAATGTTGCTTGATTCAACGTCACCCTTCCTTATTTTTTCAATAGTCATTTTCAAAATTCCATCCGACTTCTCTAACGTTCCAATCTTACCAAGCAAGTCAAAGCAGTAGGAGTGGAAAGTTTTTATTTCAATGTAGTTTGCTGCATTACCTATTAGCTTAAGCAATCTTTTTTTAAATTCGGTAGCTGCTGCTCGTGAAAACGTTACCATAAGCAATTGCTCATGTTTAACATCTTCCATCAAAAGAAGTGAAGCTAATTTATGAACCAGTACCCTTGTTTTGCCACTGCCTGGGCCGGCGGCTACGGCCATGTATTTTGTTTCATTATCATTTATGATCTTCAGTTGTGTGGGTGAGAGTTCTCCAAAAAGTTGTTTGAATTTTGCTGGTGTCAGGTTGCGTTTGATTTCATTTTGCCTGCTGCCTTTAAAATATTTATTGAGAAACGAGTGGAAATTTAGTTGGAAATAATCTTCAACAAACTGCAAGGCGTTTTTGTAGTCGTTGATCATCATTTTTGCATACTCACCAACGATGTGGATCTGCTGAACCTTGTTTTCGTAAAATTGATTTAGCTTCTGGTAATCTTCTACTTTGTAACGTTTTTTGTTGTCTTCCTCAATTCGTTCTATTGTTAGTCGGTTGTACACGACAAGAAATCCTCCTTCTATTTTTAGGGCATCAATTCGCGAGAGAAAAAATAGTGTGTCCTCAATATCATCAATGGAAACACTTAGCTCAAATAGTTTCGGTCTTTTTTCAAATTCATGCTTCAGCTCATGTATTG
>JBBRKB010000383.1:0-4079 GCA_038218385.1 Cytophagales bacterium
GTGCGGCTCCAATCAGGCACAGTGCATCCACATGATCCTACGGCATTTTCAATCACCAAAGGTGCATCACCTGTGTTTGAAAATTTATAGGTAAAGGTTACCTGATCGCCTTCTTTGATGGTGCCAAAGTCATGCGTCATCGTAGCAAACGACATGGCTGCAAGTGGGCCTTCTGGCTTCACTTCAGGTTCAGGGGTAGGAGTAGGAGTAGTTTCTGGAGCTACAGCATTAGGTGTAATTACGGCCGATCCGTCCTTTCCTTCCAATTCGGCAAGCCTGCTTTCCAACTGGGCAATCTTCTTTTCAGAATCTTTATTGCGGCACGATACACCTGCCACTAAAAACAAACTGACAATCGCTAAAATCTGAATTCTAATTTTCATCGTTATCTTTTTTAAATTACACGCTATCAACTGATGGGCTGTCGATAGAATTGATTAATCTTTTTTACCGCGAATTTGTTCCAAAAGTTGGTCAACATCTTCGAGCAATCTTTCGGCTTTGTTTTTCGCTTCATTCACTACCTTCTGTCCTTGCGATTTGGCTTCTGTGGTAAGGGGTGTTTCTCTTCCTTCCACAAAATCATCAATCAGCTCTTCCAGCATTTTTTTGTACTTGTCCAATTTGTAGGAAAGTTTCTCACGCGTATTAGACCCCGTATCAGGCGCGTATAGAATACCGATAACGGCACCCGCTGCAGCGCCCATTAAAAAGGTGAATAAGGAGTTTCCGCTTTTTTTGCTCATAAAATTCAAATTTAGTCCGAGACCAACTGCAAAATCAAAAAATTAACATTTTTTAACAAATGTTTAGTTCGATATGGTGGATCTGGCCGGTCATTTATTATTTATTGTCGATCAATCCCCTTCCACTTTTCTTAACAATGCCCCTTTCTTTGAGCTCATTGGCAATCACATCCAAAATACCATTTACAAACTGGCTGCTCTTGGGTGTGCTATAATTTTTGGCCAATTCTATATATTCATTAATAGTCACCTTCACCGGAATGTTTGGGAAGTTGATCAACTCCGTAATGGCCATCTCCAGAATCACCCTATCGGTAAGGGGAAGTCTATCCACTTCCCAGTTGCGCGTGTTTTGGCTTATCAGCTCTTTCAGTTCATCGTTTATATCGGCTGACTCTTTGAAAAGAATCTCTAAAAATTCGCGGTCCTCTTCCCAATTCACGGTCAACGTAAACAAGGCCAGAGATTTTTCATCGCCCGGGGTAAAAGACTTCACCGTTTTATCTACCAATCCCTTCACCACATCCTTATCTTCTGCCCATCGCAGCACCGCCTCTTCGAAGAAATCGTTAATAATGTTTTTTCCTAAAATAATTTTCCTGAAAAGATGGTTGGTGAATTTTTTCTGCTCTTCAAGGGTGGGATCTTTTTTATCCAGATACACTTGATATTCCGGGTCTTGGCGAACCACATCCCGGAACCATACGCGGATGTATTCCTGCTTGTTGTCCCACGAAGCGTTTAATCGGGTAGCATCTTTCTGAAGGGCTTCGCTTGAGCGCAATGCTTTCATCCAACTGTTGCTTGTCAGGTTGGTGTGCGAAACCTTCTTGTCTTTTTCTGCTACCTCCACCAACGCTTTTGCCAGGCAAAGCACCGTAATGTAATGGTCGTAGATTTTTTCAGATTCCAGCACGGTGTTCTTCAAGATGAAGTCACTGTCTTTCTTATTCTGCTTATGAAACAAGGAGATGGCCTCATTTACAGAATCTTGAACAGCCTTATCGTCATGGGTGACGGAGGTTATTTTTTCTTTAAAGGCGCTTTCTAAAAGTTTTTTGGCTGCAGCTTTTTGCTGGTTCAATAGGGGTTTGTTCTGCACCTCCATTGAATTGAGATCGGGCTGAAATCTATTCTCTATTGAATCCTGACCTAACTGGCCGTTGGCCTCCCTGCATTGTTGTAAGGCAAATAAGCTTTGCATTACCTTAATCCGAAGATTTCTTCTGTTTAACATTTCCGATCAAAGAACGATTTTACAATTCTGTTGCAAAAATAAGCAACACGGCCACGTTCTCAAGTTTATTCTTTAATATCATTCAAATACATAGTAAAAAGATAGTAAACGCATCTTCTCATTTTGGTTATAATCTCTAAGTTTGCCTTCGTTTCTGCCCGAATTTTTATGAACAATCCAAAAGATATTTCGTTTTAACCACACCGGAGCGGAGAATTAAGTATAGAATAAATCAGTATTAAGAATACTGTTGGACAACCACTCGAATTCCCTGTCTGACCACAGGCAGGTATGCACCCATTAAAAAAATAATAGCAATACGTGAAAGCACTCAAATACCTGAATAAGTACCTGCTTAAATACAAATGGCACATTATTCTGGGCATCCTGTTTACGATTATCTCCAATGTCTTTCAGATCATCGCAGGACCACTCATCAGAGACTCCATAGACCTTGTCATTGACAACATTAAAATTTACCGTTCTTTCGATTCGCTTCAACTGCAACAGAATTTCTTTGAGGTCTTTTCCTCTACACTCATTATCTATGCGGGGCTTATTTTGCTGGTGGCTCTTCTTCGTGGGGTGTTCCTATATTTCGTTCGCCAGACCCTTATAGTTATGTCGCGATTGATAGAATTCGATTTAAAAAACGAAATTTTTCAGCACTACGAATCACTTCCCCTAAGTTTTTACAGACGAAACAATACCGGTGACATTATGAACCGGATATCAGAAGATGTTAGCCGCGTGCGCATGTACATTGGTCCCGCGATTATGTACGGCTTAAATCTCATCATCTTGTTTGCCCTATTAATCCCTTTCATGTTCCGTATCTCCAGTGAGCTTACCTGGTATGCGTTGATTCCGTTGCCCTTTCTTTCGTTCAGCATTTATTTTGTCAACAATAAAATTGAAAGACGTTCGGAAGAAATTCAAAAAAGCCAGTCAGCCCTTTCCACTTTCGTGCAAGAAGCGTTCAGTGGTATTCGCGTATTGAAATCGTTTAACCGTGAAGTTGAGTCTCAATTTAAGTTTGATAAAGAAACCGAGACGTATCGCATAAAATCACTCAAGCTTACCAAGATCCAATCGTTTTTCTTTCCCGTAATAATGGGGCTTATTGGCATGAGTGTGATCCTCACAGTATATAAGGGAAGTGAGTTGGTAATTAGTGGCGCCCTTACGTTTGGCAACATTGCCGAGTTTATTATTTATGTGAACATGCTTACATGGCCTGTGATGGCGTTGGGCTGGACAAGCAGCTTGGTGCAACGTGCTGAAGCTTCACAAAAAAGGATTAACGAGTTTCTTCAAACAAAAACCAACATTGTTTCTGAAAAACATCTGACGAAAGAATTGGCAGGCAAGATTGAATTCGAAAATGTTTCCTTCATATATCCTGACACGGGCATCAAAGCATTGAAAAATATAACCTTCTCGGTAGACCCGGGCGAATCGTTGGCCATCGTTGGGACAACAGGATCGGGCAAAAGCACGGTTTCAAATTTGATCTTGCGTTTGTATGATGCACGCGAGGGTGAGATACGGATTGATTCCACTCCTATCACTCATTATGACTTAACCAATCTTCGAAGTCAAATTGGCTACGTGCCACAAGATGTATTTCTGTTTAGTGATACCATTCAAAACAACATTGGGTTTGGAATAGAAAAGATTGAAGAGGCAAACATTCTTCAGGCCGCCAAAGATGCTGATGTGTATGAGAACATTATGAAATTTCCACAAGGATTTAGTACACGTTTGGGTGAAAGAGGAATCACGTTGTCGGGAGGCCAAAAGCAGCGTGTCTCCATTGCGCGTGCCATTGCGCGCGAACCTAAAATATTAATTCTGGACGATGCCCTTTCTGCTGTTGATACCAAAACGGAAAACAACATTCTCAACAGCATGAAACGCATTATGAAAGACCGCACCACCATTATCATTTCGCACCGTGTTTCTTCTGCAAAACTTGCCAACAAAATCATGGTGTTGGTGGATGGACAGATTGGCGAATGGGGTTCACACGAAGAGCTTATCGCCAATAATGGATTTTACAAAGAGCTTTATGACAAGCAAGTGATGACCGATGA
>JBBRKB010000384.1:0-4073 GCA_038218385.1 Cytophagales bacterium
CTCAATGCCGGGCATACCATTGGGCATGCCCTGGAGACATATTTCATCAATGTCCACCATCGCATTTTGCATGGCGAGGCGATTGCCGTGGGGTTAATTGCTGAAGGCTTCATTGCGCAGAAGCGTGGATTGCTAACCCAAGATGAACTGAAGGAAATCGAATATTTCGTAAAGTCAATTTATGGAAAAGTGGATATTACAGATGATCAAATCGAAGCCATTGGCTGTTTGGCATTACAGGACAAGAAAAACAAAAACAACCAGATCCTATGCGTCCTTCAGAAAGGAATAGGTGATGCTGGTTGGGATTACGAAATACGTTTTGAAGACATCAAAGACGCGTTGCAATATTACCGCGATCAGATATAATGAATCTCATTATCATCGTAATATTTATTGTCCTTAATGGCTACTTTAAAATTACGCGCCCTTCTTACAATGTAATTTTTTGTTCGTGGTGCACGATCACCCGTCATTAACCAGGTAGCAAATATCGCCCCCGAGGCAATACTGAGTCCGATAGCGATTTTTCTTGTTGTTCCCATACAGGAAAATAAACTCAAAATTGAAGTGAAATGTTTCAGTGATCCAAAAAAAATCCCAACAAAACGTAATTTGCGAACTCTAAAAAAAAAGCATTGAAAAACCAGATAACGATCTCCCGCCATCCCATCATAAAAGGATGTGCAGAATTTTTACCAGCATCCAAAAGCATCAGCAATAGGGCACTTATCATTAAGGCATTGTCTAGTACAGGTTCTGATCTGGCCAATTTATCAGACGCGAATGACACACAACTCATGCTGCGGCTGATAAGCAGTGAGGAAGAGTTGATTAATGTTGAAGATGCAGGTACTACCATGCGTTTTTTAACAGCATACTTTGCTATTACCGGAAAAAAGAAAATACTAACAGGAACAGCGCGCATGCAAGAGCGACCCATTGGAATTCTGGTGGATGCCCTGCGGTCATTGGGTGCCTCTATTGATTATATTGGAAAGGAAGGTTACCCACCGCATAAAATCAATGGATTCGATAAACAATTGACAGATCACATTAGGATTAAAGGAGACATCAGCAGTCAATTCATCTCAGCCATCATGATGATTGCACCTACCCTTCCTCTTGGTTTGACAATAGACCTAACAGGTAAAATTGGCAGTCGGCCCTACATTGAAATGACAGCCAGTCTTATGAGAAGTTTCGGGGCAAAGTGTTCCTTTGTTGATAATACTATTCAAATTGAAGCACAGCCGTATACATCACATCAGCTTTTTGTTGAGTCTGATTGGTCAGCGGTTAGTTATTGGTTTGCTTTTGTTGCCCTTGCCGAAGAGGCGGATATAACCTTGAAGCATCTGTTTTCAGATTCCCTTCAAGGTGATCAGGCCATTCAGGAAATTATGATTGATTTGGGAGTGAGCAGTGAGTATGCATCGAATGGAAATCTCCATTTAAAAAAGAAAGCACACAAAAATGAAATTTCCTGGGACTTTACCCATTGCCCTGATCTTGCTCAAACCGTTGCTGTGGTTTGCGCTGCCAAAGGCGTGAAAGGAAAATTTACCGGACTTGAAAGTTTGCGTATAAAGGAAACCGATAGGATTGCTGCACTTCAGAATGAGCTCAAAAAGATTGGCGCTGATTTGCTTGAAGAAGATGCAAGATGGACGCTAATTCCTACACCAAGATTGCCAGCTGAAGCTTCTTTTAATACCTACGAAGACCATCGCATGGCCATGGCATTTGCACCCTTGGCAACTCTGATGAATGTTGTTATTGAAAATCCTGATGTAGTGAGAAAATCCTATCCCAAGTATTGGATGGATATGGAAGGGCTCGGTTTCAGTATTAAAAACGTAGCTGGCAAAGATTCTGAAGAGTAAAACAACGCACGGGAAACACAAAGAAAAGACCCTCTCAAATAAAAACTCCGTGCTCCCGCGCGTATACCTTCTATACTCTGACCCTTATGGGTTTATAAACTCTTAGGTTAAGAGCAATCAACATAATGTTAACAAACTCTTTAATGGACTCAATCGATGGCGAAAGATAATGCATTTTATTCCCAGCAACAAAGAAAATTCTATTAGACTTTTGTAAGTTTTTCATTGTGTCATTTTTTCACATTGAGATCGCTCAAATTTTCATTTAAATCAATATTGCCATACTGCTGAGCTGACCTGATACTTTCAGGTTGGACGCAGATACAGTACCTTGATTGAGTTCAAATTTCAATTTACCGTCAATAACTTTAAAGTTTATGCAACTCCCTTTCTCTCCTAAACCGTTTCCGTCCGTTATGGTTAAAACCGATTTGCCGCTAATGGAGTTCTTCACATTATCAAACTCTTTACTTTTAGACTTTCCTATATACACAACCTGACATTCTGATGCCTCACCAGCTGAAGCCATTTTCTTGATAACGTATTTCTTCGTGCCCTTAGGCTTTCCATCATACCATTGTTTCAGGGTATTGTAGACATTGTCATCACCAATCACACCGACAACAAACTCTCCTCCACCTGCCTCATCAGGCCATTGGATATATTTAATGAAGTTGTACAACATGGCCGAATGTATCTCATGGGTCGGCCTTTCTTGAGCAAACGCTGCGGAGAAGCTTATCAGCACTCCTATCAGCATTGAAAAAATCACTTTCATGGGCTCTATGGTTTTAAGGTAAATAAAGCAAATTACTATTTTTCAGTTGGATCCGAAAACGGTTGCGCTCCATCCTTATGATTCATTGGTTTACCATCACTATGCCAGAATGTAATCTTTGCCTTAACATTCGGGGGTCATGTTATAAAAAATGACCACTTCAGAATTTGAAAAAAGCCATCTTAATAGTAAGTATAATCGTGTATGGTTTCTCTCGGATGTGAACTTTTTTACTTTATGTATCTGAAGTCCGTTCCGGGTTTTAACTGCAAAAGAAATTCATAAATAAGCTTTGTGACATTTTCCACATCATTCTTATGCACCATCTCCACCGTAGTGTGCATGTACTTTAATGGAAGTGAAATCAAAGCTGACGCGACCCCTTCTGCTGAGTAAGCAAAGGAGTCTGTGTCAGTGCCTGTAGACCTCGATACCGCTTGTCGTTGGAATGGTATTTTCCTTTTTTGAGCCACCTCCAGTACCATTTTGAGAACATTATTTTGGACAGCGGGACCATAGCATAATACGGGGCCCGATCCCGCTTTCTGAAAACCGCTTTCTTTCTTGTTATACATGGGCGAACATGTGTCGTGCGTGACATCTGTACAGATTGCAACATCAGGTTTTAGACGGCGCGAAATCATCTCAGCACCCCTTAACCCAATCTCTTCCTGAACGGCGTTTACAATGTAAAGACAGAAAGGAAGTTTCTTTTTATTTTCACTGAGTCTTCGTGCTACTTCGGCAACCATAAACCCGCCCATCCGGTTATCCAGGGCTCTGCCTACGAGCCATCGTTTATTCATCTCCATGAGTTCATCTTCAAAGGTGATCACACAACCCACGTGTACGCCCATGGCCTCCACTTCCTTTTTTGACTCACACCCAATATCAATGTGAATGTTTTTTAGTGAAGGAGCTTCTTCCTTTCCTGCTTCCCTCACATGGATGGCAGGCCAACCAAACACCCCTTTTACAATGCCATTATCAGTATGAATGTTTACGCGTTTTGAAGGGGCAATCTGATGATCCGATCCACCGTTTCGTCTTACGTATATATAACCATCATCGGTAATGTAGTTTACAAACCAGGATATCTCATCCGCATGAGCTTCTATCACAACTTTATAGGGAGCTTTAGGATTGATGACGCCTACCACTGTACCATACACATCGGTAATGTATTCATTCACATACGGCTTAATATAGTCAAGCCAAATCTGTTGACCCGAAGATTCAAATCCCGTGGGTGATGCATTGTTGAGGTATTCGTAAAGAAATTGTTTACTCTGCTTATCCATAACTATTTATCATTTTAATTTTTTCATTTATAAAGGAATGTTGCCATGCTTTCTGCGAGGACGTGGAGCAACTGTGTTTTCTAACATTTTAAAAGCACGTATCAATTT
>JBBRKB010000385.1:0-4070 GCA_038218385.1 Cytophagales bacterium
TCTTCACGGTCCGCCATCACTAATGTCTTGCGCACTTCGGTTGGCATCACACCTGTTTTCATTTCGTTGATAATCTCAACTGTATGGTTAGGTATCATAGGTTTTCTTGACGATTACATTAAAGTATTTAAGAAAGATAAAAAAGGCCTTGCAGGAAAATTCAAAATTGTAGGTCAGGTAGGACTTGGGTTGATTGTGGGACTCACATTATACTTTAATGAACATGTGGTTATCCGTGAAGTAAGTGCACGTTCATTGGCAAAGATCGAAGCGGTTAATTTTCAAGATGACGTGGAAGGTAAAGTTGAATACAAGGACAAGCACTCAACGAAGACAACCTTTCCTTTTTTGAAAAACAGTGAATTGGATTATGGTAAAATTCTTCCCTTTGTTCCTACTGATTACACATGGGTCATTTATGTAGCCGTAGTAATTTTTGTGATTACGGCTGTCTCTAACGGAGCAAACATTACCGATGGCATTGATGGCCTTGCCGCTGGTACTTCTGGTATCATTGCATTGACCATTGCCATACTCGCTTACTTGTCTGGCCGCATCGACTTTAGTAGTTACCTCAACATTATGTACATACCGAATCTTTCAGAGTTGGTAATTTTCTGTACGGCATTGGTTGGGGCATGCCTTGGTTTTTTATGGTATAATTCTTATCCCGCACAGGTATTTATGGGAGACACAGGAAGTCTCACACTCGGTGGTGTAATAGCAGTGTTGGCATTAGCGGTTAGAAAAGAATTGATGATTCCTCTTTTGTGTGGCATCTTTTTTATTGAAATTCTTTCTGTAATGGCGCAAGTGTCATACTTCAAATACACAAAGAAAAAATATGGAGAGGGTAGAAGGATATTTTTAATGTCTCCACTTCACCATCATTATCAAAAGAAAAATCTTCACGAATCGAAAATCGTAACAAGGTTTTGGATTGTAGGAATATTATTAGCGATAGCAACCCTTGCAACCTTGAAACTCAGATGAAGGAATTGCTTACCATATTGGGCGCAGGCGAGAGCGGAACAGGTGCTGCTATTTTAGGCATCGCAAAAGGCTATGATGTTTTTGTTTCTGAAAAAGGAAAGATCAAGGATATTTATAAGGATGAACTTGTGCAGAGAGGGATTGCCTTTGAAGAAGAAAATCATTCGGAAGAAAGAATATTAAATTCTATTTTAATTATCAAAAGTCCAGGTATTCCAGACAAGGTAGAGATTGTCTTAAGAGCAAAAGCAAAAGGAATTGAAATTATTGATGAGATAGAATTTGCATCACGTTTCACAAAAGCCAATATCATCGCTATTACTGGAACGAATGGAAAAACAACGACAACACTATTGATCCATCACCTGTTGAAATCTGCTGGTTTTAATGTGGGGCTGGCGGGTAATGTAGGTGCCAGCTTTGCGAGGCAGGTAACAGAAAAATCATTCGATTGGTACGTGCTGGAGGTGAGTAGTTTTCAATTGGATGGAACGAAGAATTTCGCTCCTTCTATTGGCGTGTTACTCAACATTACCCCAGACCATCTCGATCGTTATGAATACAATATGCAAAACTATGTTGATTCAAAATTCAGATTGGTTCAGAGCATGAAGGCGAGTCAGCACTTTATTTATTTCATGGACGATGCATTGATCGCTAAAGAAATTGAGACACGCAACCTTGCGCCTCATAAAATCAATGTATCCTTAACGAAAGCAACTGATACGAAAGCATACTATGATGGCGATCAAATGCGTTTTCATTTAGGGGAACAATTCAACATAGCGCAACACGATACAACACTTAAGGGTTCGCATAATCTTATCAACACCATGTCGGCTGTGTCAGCTGCATTTTTTGCTGGTGTTTCATTGGAAAATATTCGCGAGGCATTAAAGACATTTAAGAATGCGCCTCATAGACTTGAGTCGGTGGGCATTATCAAAGGTGTTGAGTTTATCAATGATTCAAAGGCAACAAATGTTGATGCTGTGGTATATGCCTTGGGGAGTTATGATAAACCATTGGTGTGGATAGCCGGAGGGACGGATAAAGGCAATGATTATAGCATGATCGCTGATGTGGTAAAAAAGAAAGTGCGCGCTTTGATTTGCCTCGGTGTAGACAATGAAAAACTGAAGCATGCTTTTAAAAATAGTGTGAGTGTAATTGAAGAAACACAGAGTGTGCACGAATTGGTGCGCATGGCGTTACGGGCGGCACAAGAGGGTGATGTGGTTTTACTTTCCCCGGCTTGTGCAAGTTTTGATCTTTTCAAAAATTATGAAGATAGAGGAGATCAGTTTAGAAAGGAAGTGCTTTTGTTGAAAGAAGAAATGGAAGGCGCGGTTAATTGAAATGAATATGACAACGAAAATTTCTGTGTACGCGCTTTTAATTGAAAAGGATACGAATAGAATGGATAGAATTCAGGAATCAGAAATTTTTGGACTGGCCCCACAAATCAGGAGGTCAGGTGCTTTGGTGGCAACATGTGTTGCTGCTGCTATTGAATGTGCAGGAACCACTTCGATGGTTCAGTTGCTGAATTTGTCACAAGAACTTTCCGCTGAGTTGGAGTATTATCTGCTCATGGCCAGGAAGGAGTATTATGCAGTGAATGTAAGCGATGCTGAAGTTGCTGTGGGCATGAAGAAAGAATGTTAAATCGGTTAAGTCCGATAATAATAAACGTGTATGATAAAAATTAAAGAATGGGCAGACAATAACTTGAAAGGTGACAAAGTCATTTGGGCTGTTGTGTTTGCGTTATCGTTGATCAGCATATTGGTAGTGTACAGTTCCATTGGAACGTTGGCCTATAAACGTGCGGTCAGTCCTGAGCGGTTGATCATCTCACATACAAGCCATTTGATTATTGGATTGGCTGCCATGTGGTTTGCGCACAAGATTGACTACCGGTATTATTCCAGACTCTCTAAGGTAGCACTATGGATAAGTGTGCCGTTATTGATTTTCACATTTACAAATGGGGTTTCTTTAAATGATGCGGCGCGTTGGATTAACATTCCGTTGATCAACACATCGTTTCAGCCTTCTGATTTTGCCAGCCTTGCCTTGATTGTAAACCTTGCGAGCATGTTGGCCAAGCGTCAACAAAATATTGATGATATAAAAGAAGCACTCATTCCAATTTTATGTTGGACCGGTTCTATATGCGGATTGATTGCACTGACCAATCTTTCGTCAGCGGTGTTGTTATTAATTACCTGCATGCTTATCATGTTTATTGGTCGCGTACCGACAAAGTATCTGGCCATGTTGGTTTTTGTTGGTGTATTGTTCGGTGCATTGGGGTTGAAGTTTGGTGTACGAAGTGAAACAGCAAAACACCGTATTGAAAATTTTGTGAATGGTACCGAGTTGCCATTCCAGGCAAAGCATGCGCTGATTGCCATTGCAACCGGTGGCATTACGGGTAAGGGTCCTGGCAATAGTGATCAACGTAACATTCTTCCACATCCATACTCTGATTTTGTTTATGCGATTGTGATTGAAGAGTATGGAATGATTGGTGGCATCGTCATTCTCGGATTGTATTTGCTTTTGCTACACCGAGGTATGAAGGCTGCGTACAACAGTGAGCGTGCATTTGGTGGGTTGTTATCTGCAGGTTTAAGTTTTGATTTAGTGTGCCAGGCCATGGTAAACATGGGGGTAGTGGTTGGTCTGGGACCCATTACGGGTCAGCCGTTGCCACTGATATCCATGGGCGGTACTTCCATGGTTTTTACAGGCCTTTCGTTGGGAATCATACTTAGTGTAAGTCGTGGTGAACAACCCGAAACGAATAGTAACAAGACAGTTGAGAAGAAGGAGAGTAGAAAAAACATGACAGTAGAAACCGCCTGAATTGAAGTAATAGAACAGATTATGATAAAGCTATCCACAAATCCACAAAGTAATCCACAAACAATACCTCACACGTTATCATGACAAATTATTTACAAACAGTACATTGAAGAATAGGCAACCATATCGATTGATCATTAGCGGTGGCGGTACCGGCGGACACATATTTCCTGCCGTTGCTATTGCTAATGAATTCAAGGAAC
>JBBRKB010000386.1:0-4066 GCA_038218385.1 Cytophagales bacterium
TCTGATCGAATCTTAATTTCCGGGAGGGTGTGATACAAATCATCAGAAGGAATTTTATTTAATTTCCTTAGCGCAACGTGTGATAGCGTTTCCGTCATGCCAAACGTAGCGTAGATGGGTGTTGTCAATTCTTTTTGAACCTTTGAAATTAAATCTTCGTCCACCGATGCGCCGCCCACAATGATGGTGCTCATGCTATTTAGTGTTGTGCTTAAACCAGCATCCAGTAGCGCCTTGAGTTGAAGCGGCACCAAGGCCATGAAATCAATTTTTTCTTTTTGTGAAATGGATTGCAAAGGGTTTGCGGAGGGTTCAACACAAATTATTTTCATGGAATGAAGCAAGGCCCGTACCAGCATCATTTTGCCGCCAATGTATTTTGTGTGAATGCACACGAGCGCAGTGTCATTTTTTTTCAATGACAAGGCTTGTATGCTTGCTTCAGCGCTAGCGACAAGTTGCTCTCTGCTGAATTCTATTTTTTTTGGTTCGCCTGTGGAACCACTGGTCTCTACGTTAAAAATTTTTTCCTCTCCCAGCCACGCTTTTATAAACGCGAACGTCTCCGTTTCAAATGGTGTGGAAGGCCTGGCTGCACCTGACATAATGTGCTCTATGAAGACCTTGCTTCCGTTGATCTGAATGGAGTCAAATGGGTAAAATTCCATTTGACTAGAGATGTTGTATGTCTTTTTTGAAACGGTCGATAATGAAGGCTTCGTTTTCTCCTATTCCTCCAAAAGAATCTGCCACTCTTTGTAATATCCGTAATGATTTTGTTCTCAGTTCAGGAGTAAAGTGGCTCTTGTGTTTGCGTAATTCAAAGAGGGCAGCATTGTACGCCTTGTCAAGGGTGGGAAGCGTTACTTCGTCCAATACTTCAAAGTGACTTTGGGCAATCCACGCATCGGTTCCCAATTCTTCTTCAATAATGTTAAAAAATGCAATTCGTTCTTCTGAACTGATGCCGCGCTCTGACTTGGCTATTACATACGCCATCTCTGAAAGGGCGCGAATGATTTCTCGTTTCTCAATATCCATGATCACGTGTTGAAATGGGGTAACATTATTTTTTATGGGAATTTAGGAAATTTTGAAAAATCAGGATCCCGTTTTTCTAAAAAGGAATTCTTCCCTTCCTTCGCTTCATCCGACAGATAATACAGTAAGGTGGCATTGCCTGCCAGCTCTTGAATGCCAGCCTGGCCATCGAGCTCGGCATTAAAAGATGATTTTAACATGCGTATAGCGAGTGGACTCTTCATAAGAATTTTATTGGCCCACTGAACGTAGGTTTCTTCGAGCTCTTCCAAAGGCACTACCTTATTCACAAGACCCATGTCAAGCGCTTCTTGTGCATTGTATTGATCACATAAAAACCAGATTTCGCGAGCCTTTTTTTGACCTACAATACGGGCGAGGTAGGAGGCCCCAAAGCCGCCATCAAAACTTCCAACCTTTGGTCCTGTTTGCCCGAACTTTGCATTCTCCGCGGCAATGGTCAGATCGCATACTACATGTAATACATGACCACCACCAATAGCCCATCCAGCGACTGCTGCTATCACCGGTTTGGAAATGGAGCGGATAATTTTTTGCAGATCCAATACATTCAGCCTGGGCACCGTGTCAGCTCCAACGTACCCGCCATGGCCGCGCACACTCTGATCGCCACCACTGCAAAACGCCTGGCCGCCTTCGCCAGTAAGAATGATCACACCAATCTCATTGTCTTCACGACATAGCAGCATCGCCTCCATCATTTCATTGACGGTAAGGGGCGTAAAGGCATTGTGCACTTGCGGGCGATTGATACTTATCCGTGCAATGCCTTCGTGTTTATGAAAAAGTATTTCCTTATATTCTTTAATGGTTTTCCAGGGATATTTATACTTCATAACTCTGTTTTATGTGGTGTTTAAAATTTTGATAAATGGTCTTATTAAGTTCTAAGGATGTTTCAATCTCAAGCACTTTCGGATGTGCGCCAGCTTCAAAAAAATCAGCAATGAGATTTTTAACTTTTCGCTTGTTATCAATTTTCAAATATTCGAAACCAAACTCTTCGCACAACTTTTTTGCTGTTAATTTTTGATGCGTGACAAAGTATTCATCCGATTCAGGAAGATCGGAAGGCCCGTCAATCATTTTGAAAATAATGCCTCCATGATTATTCAAAAGCACAACCCGTAGGTTTGGCATCGGATAGTTGTGCCAAAATGCATTTCGGTCATAGAAGAACGCCATATCTCCGGTGATCAAAATATTTAATTTATCATTTTCAAAACTATGGCCCACTGCGGTGCTTGTGCATCCATCAATTCCGCTGGTACCACGGTTAGCATAGACGTTGCATAGTGCATGTTTTGAAGATAGTCCGATAAAGTTGGCATATCGCACACTCATACTATTGGCGAGGTGAAGGTTACATCCGGAAGGAAGTGCATCAATAATGTTTTTTACAATTTCAAATTCACACAATTCCTTCTGAGGAAAAAAACTTTGCAGGCTTCGGACAACGCGTCTCTCTTCTATTTCCCAAAGTTTAAAATAGTTCTGTTGTTTTTGACCCGCAAAACTATCCTCCTTATCATTTGTAAGGAATGAATGGAAAAATGTTATGGGTGTTGTTCTGTTAATATGAGTAAGATGCTGAAAGGTATCGGGAACAGCGCCTGATACCTGAATATGCCAATGCGACTTTGGGGAATATTTCCGAATAAAAAGCTTAAGGCTTTTTGAAAGAACGGGTTGCCCAAACGTAATAAGCAAATCTGGTTGCAGGCTTTGCTTTACATCATCATGACAATTGTTTAAAAATACATCGGCATGCGACACCAGGCTATCGAGTGGATGAAGGTTGCAAATGATATCACCCACCACAGGGATGTTGTGTGTGCTGGAGAATGTTTTAAGCGATTCCGTAAGGGACGCATCGGATTCATGCTGTCCGGCAACCAGTAAAATTTTAGTAGCAGTTGCCCACTCTTTTAAGAGTGTATCATGTTGCTCTGTGGAAATTTGATTAAGGGTCACCCCGTCCGTTATCTGCCTCACATCTTCATCAAAAGTTGGTGGCTCGTCCGCTGACGGATAGAAGGGTTCCCTAAAGGGAACATTGATATGCACAGGGCCTGAGGTTGACTGTGCTACGTTTATGGCATCATTCAGTTGTCTGTTGATGGACCAGACATCATCGGCATGGTCATAGGTTTGAGGCAATTGGAATGAACCTCTGATATGGTTTTTAAAAATATCATATTGAAAAATAGCTTGTCCGTCACCTTGTCCAATCCATTCCATGGGGCGGTCAGCGGTAATAACCAACAAGGGTGTATTACTGAAAAAAGCTTCGGCTATGGCAGGGGCGAAATTGTACACCGCGGTGCCAGAGGTACAAATTAGGATAGTGGCTTTTCTGGATTGTTGCGCTAAGCCCAAAGCAATAAACCCAGCGCTTCGTTCATCGCTAAATGTTTTTACCGTAAACCCTACATGTCGCGTAAAAGCAAGTGTCAGCGGTGCGCAGCGTGAGCCCGGACATAACACTACATTATGAAGACCTTTTTGTGCACATAATGCTGCGATATTGTATATGGCCTGATGCACTTTGTTAGAGGAGAATATGGTTAAGGGTATCTAATTTTATTTCGGTTTCTTCCCATTCTTTTTCTGGAATAGAATCACTTGTAACGCCCGCTCCGGCATACAAGGTAGCGTATGGATAAGCCACATTCATGCAACGCAAATTTACATGCAGCGTAATGGAGGAATCAATATTTACGGGGCCGAGAAAACCGGCATAGTACGAACGGTCATATCCTTCTTCCCGATCCAAAACGTTCTGAGCAAGATCATGCGGCATGCCACACACCGCGGATGTTGGGTGCAAAAGTTGCAGCATCACGGTTCCTAATTGTTGAAAATGCGTTTCTTTCAAGTCTACAACAAATTCAGATTTGAGATGCACCAGGTTTCCGGCCACAACGGTTTTGGGTCCGTGTTCATCATATTCACGTAGACGTATTTTCTTAAAGCAGCTGATAATGTAACGTTCAACCAATGC
>JBBRKB010000387.1:0-4049 GCA_038218385.1 Cytophagales bacterium
ATGGTGGGTCGGCATATCAGTTTGGTGCGCGAGGACCAAGTTGTTAAATCGCACGAAGATACTGTGCTTCAGGTCGAAAACTTGTGTCTTACGCACCCTGAAAAGAAAGGCAACAACATCTTAAAAAACATCTCTTTCAGACTTGGTCGTGGTGAGATCTTAGGACTTTTTGGTCTGATGGGTGCAGGTCGAACCGAGCTCATGGAGACACTATTCGCTGTACATGCAAAACGCTGCTCCGGAAATTTTTATATCAAGGGTAAGCTAATCTCATTTCGGTCGCCCTCGGATGCAATTAAGTCGGGGATTGCGCTGGTACCTGAAGATAGAAAGAAAGATGGGCTGGTATTAAATCTTGATGTTCAAACCAATATTGGCCTTACTAATCTTGAAGAAATGGGACATGGAATCCTACTGAATGAACGAAAAGAAAACGCGCTCGCAAGAAAATACATCGCGGAACTAAAAATTAAAACATCCTCAGAAAGACAGGCCGTTGTTACACTCAGCGGCGGAAATCAGCAAAAGGTAGTGCTGGCTAAATGGCTTGCTAAGAAGCCGATGGTTCTATTGCTGGATGAACCAACCAGGGGAGTTGACATAGGCGCAAAAAATGAGATTTACAAATTGATTCTAGAGTTGTCAAAGGCAGGAATGGGAATAATCATCGCATCATCTGAGTTGCCGGAAATACTTGCCATATCCGACAGGGTTCTTGTGATGTCGGAGGGTACACTAACAGCAGAAATACCAATAGCAGAGGCGACTGAAAACAATATCCTTAAGGCGGCCATTCCGAAAACTATATAAAAAGATGGAGACGATTAATAATTTTAATTCGGTGGGAGCAAAGCGATATGCAACTACACTCATGAAGTTTAAACCGTTGATCGCACTTTTCATATTATGTGCGACCCTGGCACTGCTGACTGACAAGTTTCTTTCTGTAGACAATGCGTGGAACGTGCTAAGGCAGATCTCATTAAACATCTGCATTGCTACAGGGATGACACTCGTTGTGCTTACTGCGGGAATTGATTTATCGGTGGGGTCAGTGCTGGCACTGTCCGGGGCCGTTGCAGCGGGGCTTCTAAAATATGGAATGGAGTTTCCATCTGCAAATCTCTATGTCGGCTTCACCTTAGTAGGTGCAATACTTGCAGGAGTAACGGTTGGTTCAGTCCTTGGTTTCTTTAACGGATGGACTATTACCAGATTTAAAGTGCCACCGTTCGTAGCTACTCTTGCGATGCTAACCATCGCCCGGGGATTAACCTTCTTATGGACAAAGGGGTTTCCAATTAGCAATCTTGGCACAAACTTTAACTACATCGGAACGGGTTGGTTTGTCGGTATCCCAATGCCTGTATTGATCGCGGCAGTGATCGTAGCAATGGCCGTGTTGCTCACGCGGCACACCAGACTTGGGCGATACATTTATGCCATAGGCGGAAACGAAAATGCTGCGCGGCTCTCAGGTATCAATATTAGCAAAGTAAAAATTGTCGTCTATTCCATTGCAGGCGGCCTCGCTGCTATCGGTGGCGTTATGATCACTTCAAGACTTGATTCAGCACAACCTAATGCAGGTATCAGTTATGAACTTGATGCGATTGCCGCAGTGGTTATTGGAGGCACGTCTCTCTCCGGGGGAAGAGGAAGCGTAATGGGAACCGTGCTTGGTGCCATTATGATTGGCGTTCTGAATAACGGCTTAGTTCTTCTTGATGTATCTCCGTTCTGGCAGCAAGTCGTGAAGGGTTTTGTTATTCTCCTCGCTGTTATAATCGACAAAACAAATTCAAAAATTGAATAACATCAATATGCATAAGTGCTTAAGTAAAATATTTCATCTAACCGCATCTTTAATTTGAGCTATATTCTCGCCATTGATCAGGGTACAAGCAGTACAAAGACGATTCTGTTTGATCAGGATGCAAAGCCTTTTGCCAAAGGTTCTGAGCCGCTAAAAACCAGTTACCTGGCAAACGGTTTTGTCGAACAAGATCCGGAAGAAATTTTTCAAAATGTATTGGCCTCTGTAGACAAGTGTCTTAGCGACTTCCATACGAAGGGCGAACCCTTAGATAGCATTAAGGCGTGTGGAATTACGAATCAACGGGAAACTTTTATTGTGTGGGATGATCAGGGCGTTCCGCTTTATAATGCGGTGGTTTGGCAGTGTAAACGTTCCATTGATATTTGTGAACGGTGGAAGCGCGAAGGTTATGAGCCATTAATCCGATCTACTACAGGTCTTTTGATCGATCCGTATTTTTCAGGAAGTAAATTAATTTGGCTGTTAGAGAACAACCACAAAGTAAGGAACGCGATAGAAGCTGGTACAGGTTATTTTGGAACGGTCGATACGTGGTTGCTGTATAAGCTGACCAATGGCAAAAGCTATTTCACGGATTACACAAATGCCTCACGTACTTTGTTCTTCAACCTGAATACGCTTAATTGGGACACTGACCTTTTGAAAATTTTTGGTTTATCCAAATTGAATCTTCCCTTCGTAAAAGCTTCGTCTGCACATTTTGGCCAGACTGATTTCAACGGGTTACTGCCTTCTCCAGTGGATATAACGGCCATGATAGGCGACTCCCATGCGGCTGCGTTTGGAGAAGGTTGCTTTTATCCGGGAATGGCAAAGGCTACGCTGGGCACCGGTTGCTCAATCATGATGAACATCGGTGACCACTTGCAAGAATCGAAAAACGGAATGGTGACTACGATTTGTTGGAGCACCGAGGATAAAGTACAATATGCTTTAGAAGGGGTTATCGTGAGCTGCGGATCAACGGTTGAATGGTTGAAGAATGAACTGGGTTTTTTTACCGAAAGCAAAGAAACTGAGACCATGGCAAGGGAAGTGCCTGATAACGGAGGCGTATACCTTGTTCCAGCTTTCAGTGGATTGGGTGCGCCTCATTGGCAAATGAACTGTAAAGCAACCATCTCAGGTCTAACATTTAGTAGTACAAAAAATCATATCGTGCGGGCCGCATTAGAATCAATTCCGTATCAAATCATGGATGTAATAGAAGCTATGGAGCAAGACACTGGCATTGCGCTTTCAGCATTAATGGTAAACGGAGGTATGGTCTCAAATGGTTTTGTATTACAACTTCTGGCAAGTCTGTTGGATAGCCCCGTTGTAAATAAAAACATGCCGGATGCATCAGCTCAGGGTGCAGCCTATCTTGCCGGATTAAAAGCGGGCATCTACAAAGACTTGGCTTTCCTTCAAAACATAAATATTGAAAGTCAAAAAATCAATCCGGAAAGAAATAGAGAACAAATTCTTCATAACCATAGAGAATGGAAGGAAATTATTAAGAATACGCTTCACAAGTGAAGTAATTCACGATGTGGATTAACGATTTACGAAAAAACTTAACAACATAAATATCAACCTCTTTACATATTGATAACATTAAAAAAAAGAACGATGAAAAAATTTATTGTACTGCTAACAGTTTCCTTCATTTCGGTATTGGTAAATGCGCAAACTCCGCTGACTTTTGAACAACCGATTAAGCAAAGGGTTTTTGTATTAACTGATATTACGAACGAGCCCGATGATCAGGAGTCACTGGTCCGGTTTTTAGTTTATGCAAATGAATACGATATAGAAGGAATAGTGGCAACGACTTCCACTCACCTTAGAAGCAAAGTAAGAAAGGATAAGGTCGAGCAATTGGTGAGTGATTATGGAAAAATCAAATCAAACCTTGACAAGCATGCCTCCGGATTTCCTACAAGTGAATATTTGCAGAGTGTTATAGCAGAGCATCTCCCTTTGTACAGCATGGAAGGTGTAGGAAAAGGTAAAAATTCTTCAGGATCTGACCTTCTCATTAAGGCGGTTGACAAAGCGGATGACAGACCGTTATGGGTTTCTATATGGGGTGGAGCAAATTGTTTGGCGCAAGCACTTTGGCAAGTACGTGAAACGCGAAGTGAGAAGGAAGTTAAGAAATTTGTTTCGAGGATAAAGGTGTATTCCATATCAGACCAGGATTTTTCCGGACGTTGGATCAGAA
>JBBRKB010000388.1:0-4036 GCA_038218385.1 Cytophagales bacterium
ATCAACAACTGGGGTTTATGCAAAGTCGTGATATGGGTTTTGATAAACAGAATGTGATGATTATTCAAAATGCATCTCGGCTCGATAAAAACAGTGATGCTTTTAAAAAGACGCTCGATCAAATGCCCGGTATTTTAAAAACAAGTTATACGAACAATAGTTTTCCAGGCATAAACAACACCACGATCTTCAAATCTGCTGGTGTAGATGAAGATCACATCATGGGAACCTATTATGCAGATTACGACCACCAGGATGTTATGCAATTTGAATTAAAGGAGGGAAGATATTTCTCCCGCGATTTCCCTTCAGACTCTACCGCCATTCTTATCAATGAAGCAGCCGCAAAAGAGTTTGGATTCACCGATCCTTTAAATGAAGAACTGTTGTATAATTATGAGCAAGGGGGATCTGTTCACCTGCGCATCATTGGGGTTGTTAAGGATTTTAATTTTGAATCGTTGAAAGAACATGTGCGCCCACTTTCCATTCAGTTGGGAAAGCAATCTAATTTATTGATGGTTCGATATGAAGGGAATGCTTCCGATATGATCAGCAGGGTTGGCGATGTGTGGAAAGAACAATCCTCTGGTGACCCCTTTGAATATCAGTTTCTCGATGAGAATTTTGATGAGCTTTTTCGATCAGAACAGCGTATGAGCCGTTTGTTTACGGTCTTTTCCGGTCTGGCAATATTTGTGGCATGCCTCGGCTTATTTGCCTTATCGGCATTCACATCAGAGCAGCGTACCAAAGAAATTGGTATTCGGAAAACCATGGGTGCTTCAGTAGGCAATCTTACCCTGTTGCTTTCACGGGAGTTTACGGTATTGGTGTTAATAGCTTTTGTGCCAGGGGCTTTATTAGCGTGGTGGGCAATGGATGTGTGGTTGTCAAGTTTCGCCTATCGGGTTCCCATCAGTCCGTTAATCTTTATGGCCAGCGGGGTAGCAGCCATTTTTATTGCCTGGATCACCGTTAGTTTTCAATCGATTCGGGCGGCCAGCGCCAATCCGATAAACGCCTTAAAATATGAATAGCGAATGGGTGAACAATATATTGCCAATGTTAAGTTTTTGTTAACAGTGTTATCCTTATTTTAGGAATTACTACCTTGGAACCCAATAATTGAACGAATCATGGAAAAAGCAAAATTGTCGAAGAAGAAGATTAAAGGACTGATTACCGATTCTGTGAAAGATGTAATGGGTAAACTGGATCTACCCAAGGTAACAAAGAAGGCCAAAAAAATTGTTGATAA
The DNA here is from genome assembly GCA_038218385.1 of Cytophagales bacterium. Taxonomy (GTDB): domain Bacteria; phylum Bacteroidota; class Bacteroidia; order Cytophagales; family Cyclobacteriaceae; genus JBBRKB01. The sequence goes on from JBBRKB010000388.1 coordinate 1,262, forward strand.
AACTTCCGAAAAATTAGCCTCTGAATTTTCAGGTATCATTGATAAGGCAGTGAAGAAGCAAAAGAAAATTCTAAAATCACTTGCCAAAGTGGAGAAGAAATTAATAGGCAAAGCGATAAAGGCCGAGAAAAAGTTATTGGCTAAAACCGAAAAAGTACAGAAGAAATTAACTAGCAAAGCCAAAAAGGAAGAGAAGAAACTGGCAGCCAAGGCCACTAAAGCAAAGACTGCTGTGAAAGCCAAGGCCACCAAAGCAAAGACTGCCGTGAAGGCTAAAGCTACTAAAGCAAAGACTGCTGTGAAGGCTAAAGCCGCTAAAGCAAAAACTGCTGTGAAGGCTAAAGCTACTAAAGTAAAAAGCGCATCGGTTGAGCCGAAAGTTGAAAAATAAGCAAAAGGATAATTTTTTTTAGGAATGGATGATGGGGCCGGTTATTACATAATCGGCCTTTTTTTAACCGTAATCGTAATTCCGGTCGCGTAGCTTCAGCCATTCGTATATGGAAATGTTGACCAGAAGCATCAGCAGGCAATAGAAAAAATCTTCAAAGGGAATAGTGCCAATGCGGATACCTAACGTCTCAGCATTGTTATACCACACCACCGGTTCTTTGATGAACGAACCCGTTAATATGGAGTTGACAATAAAGAACGGAATGAGAATAAACAGAAAGGCAAAATAGAACCGCCCCATATACCGAGGACGTAAAATGATCATTTGATAAGCTATAAAACCACCCGTTGCCAGAAAGGTAATGCCGGTGTATAATCTGTTAAATTGATGAATGCCCCACACCATTAAGATGATGCTAAGTGCACTTGAAATCAATTCCTGATGGGGAAATAAATAATCTTTCTCTACCAGATGGGTGAGGGCAAAAAACAGGAACACACATGCGTAGGGAATGCATATGAAGAAAAGGATTTCCTCAAGAGGTAAACTAAACAGGTAAATTCCCATCACATAGTCTGGGTTGAATCCCCAAACACCAAGCTGTGTGAATACCTGATCCCACGCAATAAAAATGATTGCCGTAACCAATGTTGATACCGACAGGTATTTCCATCGCTTATAAAAGGGCGCCTTCTTATAAAAACTAAATAGGAGGGGAACGCTAATAGAGAGAAGGTTTATTAGTAGGTATAGGTATTTCGGGTTCAAGGGACTGTTTATTATTGTGTTGCTTGTCGATCTTTCCGAAATGTAAAACTTTTTGGGCTATATTTTTTAGGTGCATACAAAAAACCGAATGCTTCGCACCCGTCTTTGCTGTGTTTGCTATGATGAATGTAGTGCGCATGGATCATCCGTTGAAGGTATTTGCTTTTCTTTTTAGGACGCCAAGAGAAGCGCTGGTGCACAATAACGTCATGGAAGATAAGGTAGAAAAGCCCATAAAAGAAGATGCCCAATCCCACAGCCAATAGGTAAGGATTATAATTTATAAGGGAGGCATAATAGAATATGCCAATAGAAGGAATGCTGAACACTACTGCAAAGAGATCATTTTTTTCTGTGGCGTGGTCGTGCACAGTGTGATGCGATTTGTGCCACACCCATAGCAAGCCATGCATCACATACTTATGCGTGAACCAGGCAACAAATTCCCAGAACAGAAATGTGCCAATGGCAATAAACGAACAAACAACAATCACCTTCCAATCCATCATGCCAATTTAGTAAGAAAAATACTTTTGTCTTGGAAAAACAAATCCAAAGTACGCTCCCGATGATCAAATATCCGTGATAATTTCCGCTCAACATATAGCCCGTTAACAAGCCTACCGAGCCAACCAAAGGGAATAGCATAGCTAACGATGTCAGTTGCTTCTACACCGCCAGCCACTTCCTTGTACCAATGTTGATGATGCCAAAAGGCGTATGGACCAAAGCGTTGTTCATCAACAAAGTAATGTGGTGCCTGCACATGCGTGATTTCGGTTACCCATCGCGTGTTGACTAGCGGTAAGAGGTTTATTTTATATTGAATAATTTGTCCGGCATAGGTTGATCCTCCTGTGATGGAAATGATATTGAAACCCATCTCAGGTGGTGTGATGCGCGATAGATTGTGAGGAGAGGAGAAAAATTCCCATGCTTTTGATAAAGTGATGGGAAGAAATTGTGTTCGCTGTATGGTGTATACTTTCATTTTTTTTATTTTTTAAAACCTCTACCTATAACTGTGAGATACATACCTTAGTTTGGATTCGATAAATATTTGTCCTAGTTCGGATGCGCTAAAGTGGCTCATGGAACCTCCCACTTAACCATACTCTCGTTGCACCTATTGAATGGAGATTTACTGAAACGGTAACAATTAATACCGGGCAATGTTCCCGGCCATTCTTGGAAAAATAATGAAATGAAAAGGAAGAACGGCATACCAATAGAGCCGGCCCCACAAGCCTAGTGGTCTGAAGGTGGCTGTTTGATGAAGGCTCCACGTTCCATTTTTTTCTTTCAGTTGAAATTCGAGCCATGCTTCGCCAGGTAGTTTCATCTCAGCATAAAGCAAAAGCCTTTTGCCCGGTTTGTCTACCAAGAGCACGCGCCAAAAGTCAAGTGCATCACCGGGCTTTAAATCATTAGGATGGCGTCTTCCTCGCCTCAATCCCACACCTCCAAACAGTTTATCCAAAAATCCCCTGATGCGCCACAGACGATTTCCAAAATACCAACCGCGCTCACCTCCAATGGCATAAATAGTTTGCATAACAGTTTCCATAGGTCGTTTCAATTCAACTATCCGTGTGTCTCTGAAGCAGCCGTGC
>JBBRKB010000389.1:0-4023 GCA_038218385.1 Cytophagales bacterium
ATGGCATCACGCGCATCTACTCACCCGATGATGGTCGTGCGCTAGGTTTGCAAGGGATGATCAATGACCTTGTAGAGAAAAGTGATTTTGCAACTGGCGATAAGATTATATCAAAAGATGTTGATGCCTTAACGAAAAAATATTCTAACGAAAACATCTATGAAAAATATGGAACCATTGCACGATTAATTTCTGCTGCTGAAAATTTTCACGGTACCTACATCAGCATTTTCGAATCGATTGGCAAACAAGCAGCAACATCAACTACACCTGTATTAGGTATAACCGGAACAGGTGGTTCAGGTAAATCGTCTATTGTAGATGAGTTGGTGAGAAGGTTCCTTGTCGATTTCAAAGACAAAACCATTGGCATTATTTCAGTAGATCCTTCTAAACGAAAAACAGGTGGCGCATTATTAGGCGATCGTATACGCATGAATGCCATCAATCATCCACGGGTATACATGCGTTCGCTTGCAACGCGTCAAAGCAATTTAGCATTATCTGCCTATGTGCGTGACGCAGTTCAAATTCTCAAAGCAGCCAATTTTGATTTAATCATTCTCGAGACTTCCGGCATCGGACAAAGTGATACTGAAATTCTGGATCACAGAAATACATCACTATATGTGATGACGCCCGAGTATGGGGCCGCCACACACCTTGAAAAAATCGACATGCTCGATTTTGCCGACATCATTGCGCTCAACAAATTTGATAAGCGCGGTGCACTGGATGCTTTACGCGATGTTAAAAAACAATATCAACGCAATCATCAAAAGTTTACAACACCCGCAGAGGAGATGCCAGTGTATGGCACCATTGCTTCGCAGTTTAATGATCCGGGCACAAATCAGTTATATAAACAACTGATGGATATTATCGTTGCTAAAACCAATGCTCCGCTTAAATCCAGTTTTGAAATTACGCGCGAAATGTCTGAAAAGGTGTTCGTTATTCCTCCCAATCGAACCCGTTACCTCAGTGAGATCACGGAGAATAATCGGAAGTATGATGAATGGGTGAATGAGCAAAAAGAAATTGCACAGAAGCTGTATGCGCTTGAGAAAACAAAAGAACATTTCGAATCGACAAATCAGACAACCGAACTCATTACTAAACTGAACGAAGAATCTGAAAAAATAAAACTCAATCTCGATCCAAAAAATTTAAAGGCGATTGAAGAGTGGCCTTCTGTAATCAAACGTTACCGTGATCCGCTTTATACATTCACGGTTCGTGATAACGAGATTGCCATCAAAACACACACGGAATCTTTATCACATACACAAATATCCAAAATTACCCTTCCCCGATACGAAGCCTGGGGCGATGTTCTTAAATGGTCTTTACAAGAAAATGTTCCAGGAAAATTTCCATACACAGCAGGCATCTATCCTTTCAAGCGTGAAGGCGAAGATCCCACACGCATGTTTGCAGGTGAAGGTGGCCCCGAGCGAACGAACAGACGATTTCATTATGTCAGCCATGCGTTGCCCGCAAAGCGCCTGTCAACAGCGTTTGATTCTGTAACATTATATGGCAACGATCCAGACTATCGCCCCGATATTTATGGTAAAATTGGAAACGCGGGAGTGAGCATTTGCTGTCTTGATGATGCCAAAAAGTTGTACAGCGGATTTGATTTATCTGACCCAAAGACTTCTGTCTCCATGACGATCAATGGTCCTGCGCCCATGTTGCTTGGATTTTTCTTTAACGCAGCTATCGATCAACAATGTGAACTGTACATTAGGCAACAAGGGATTGAAGAAGAGGTGAAGAAAAAAATTGATGATCTCTACAATCAACACAAAGGTAATCGGCCTTTCTATCAGGGTGAACTTCCTTTGGGTAATAATGGACTCGGGCTTATGTTGCTCGGAGTTACAGGCGATCAGGTATTGCCAAAAGATATTTATGAAAAAATAAAAATAGAAACGTTATCAAAAGTCAGAGGTACTGTTCAGGCAGATATCTTAAAAGAAGATCAGGCGCAGAACACGTGCATCTTTTCAACCGAGTTCGCTCTTCGCCTGATGGGTGATGTGCAGCAATACTTCATTGACAGCAGTGTTCGAAATTTCTATTCCGTTTCCATTTCAGGTTATCATATTGCAGAAGCGGGCGCCAATCCCATTTCACAATTGGCTTTTACATTGGCGAATGGTTTCACGTTCGTAGAATATTATCTGAGCAGAGGTATGTCTATAGATGATTTTGCTCCCAATCTTTCATTCTTCTTCAGTAATGGTATTGATCCTGAATATGCCGTGATCGGAAGAGTTGCCAGACGCATTTGGGCAAAGGCCATGAAAAATAAATACGGTGCAAACGCCCGTTCACAAATGTTGAAATACCACATTCAGACATCAGGTCGTTCACTTCACGCACAGGAAATAAATTTCAACGATATCCGCACAACATTGCAAGCCTTGTATGCTATCTATGATAATTGTAATTCACTGCACACCAATGCGTATGATGAAGCCATCACAACACCTACAGAAGATTCTGTGCGTAGGGCGATGGCTATTCAACTTATCATCAACAAAGAATTAGGATTAGCCAAAAATGAAAACCCTCTTCAAGGATCGTTTATCATTGAAGAACTTACCGACCTTGTAGAAGAAGCTGTGCTCGTAGAGTTTGATCGCATCACTGAACGGGGTGGCGTATTAGGTGCGATGGAAACCATGTATCAACGCGGACAAATTCAAGAAGAGAGTTTGTACTATGAGACGTTAAAACATACGGGCGAGTATCCCATCATCGGTGTGAATACATTTCTCAGTTCGAAAGGATCGCCCACCATTATTCCGAAAGAAGTAATCCGCGCGACTCCAGAAGAAAAAGAATATCAAATCAAGATGTTGAAAAACCTTCACCATCATCAAGAAAGAAAATCAAGCGCAGTATTAGAAACAGTTCAACAAGCGGCCATTCAAAACAAAAATATTTTTGAAGCACTCATGGAAGCAACAAAGGTGTGTTCGCTAGGGCAAATTACAAAAGCATTGTTTGAGGTGGGCGGACAATACCGCAGAAATATGTGAGAAGGGAGGGACGAGGGCAGAGGTACAAGTTACGAGGGAAGGGAGGTACGATTTACAAATGACGAATGACGAATTGGGCGCACTGAAATTGTGAACAAAGTGAGGGCAGAGGTACAATTTAAGAGAGCCGAATTCCTCGTACCTCGTACCTCGTACCTCGTACCTTTAACCTTGTACCTTCAATGTCCATATCGGGCAATCAACATGATTGACAACATCTTCGGCAACGCTGCCGCTTAAAATGTGGCTGAGGCCTTTTCTTCCGTGGGTTCCCATGGCAATCATATCCGCGCCAATGGAATGTGTGAAGTTAATAACCCCGGATTCTTCAAACTTATCGTTATAAATGTTGATGGTAAAATCTTTTAACATAAACCGTTTCGCAAATGCCTTTAATAATTTATTGGTAACAACATCGCGCGAAAAATTATTTGGTGTGTTGATGAATACGATGTGCAGTTTTGCTTTGAAAAAATGCTGAAGTGCCTTCACCTTCATGGTCAGGTCCTCCTGATCTGTTTGTAAAGTATTTGGAAATACAATGTTCTTAATCGCTGATACCTTCACGTATTTTTTAATGGCCAGAACGGGCACTGGTGAATTGCGTACAATTTTTTCGGTGTTGGAGCCAATAATAAATTCACGCACACCACTCACACCTTTGGTTCCCATCACCACCAAGTCGATCGCATTTTTTTCAATATAGTCCAGTATCATGTACGATGTGCCACCAAACTGTATGGACGATTCAATCTTACTTCCCTCTTTGCCATACTTCTTTTTTATTTTCTCAAATTGACGCGTTGCCTTGTTGCGCAATTCTGTCAGCATAGTTTCTTCTATTGATAGCGTAGGCATGAGCACCGTGTCATGCATGATAGGCAGTTCAATAATATTAACCAGATGAACAACACCATTGGCCTGTTTGGCAATATCCAAGGCCACTCGAAATGCGTTGATGGCTTCC
>JBBRKB010000390.1:0-3997 GCA_038218385.1 Cytophagales bacterium
CACAAAAATACCTTAAACAACTCGGAGCGATTTGAAGTCATTGGGGAATCATTCAACGTGAAGGGTTCCTAATAATTTTCGTGGGGCTACACGCTTGTTGTTGCGAATCACTGGGGTGTGTTTTGAAAATGGATATTCCGAGTATCATCCTTCTAGCGAAAACACCAGCAGTCCAAAATTTTCTTCTACCAATTTTAAAGTCCATGCTGTGCCTGCTTTATTTTTTTGTGCGCTTCCATTTCAACCACATCACTTACCAAATCATTAACATGTTTGACCACCAACACAGACGGGCACTCTTTTAGCCAAGTGGCTTTTGCCTCGTTCAATTCATTCCATTGCTCCAGACCCACCAACACCAGGTTATAATTACTAAGTAATTCTTTCTCAGGAATACGTTGTTCAATTACTTCATTAAAATTCAACGCGTGCTCATAATACGGCGCGCTCTCATCCTGTAGGTCTACATTCTGGCCCTCTCCTATTTTCAAAACCGTCACTCGTGATTTGGTGCTCACCATTAGGCGCAGTGCATATTGCAGCAGCGCCCGGTCTGCCTCCGATCCTAACAAAACCAATAACCCTTCGGCCAACACAAACCCACGATCTACAAGCACACCTATGTTGGCTTCTGAATCATCGAGGAGTTGTTTCAGGATGCCACCGGTGGATTTTGAATTGAACATAGGACGGGCAGCACCCACCAACACTAAATCAAAATTTCCATTTTCCACCGTTTGATAAATCTCGCGGTCTACGTCCGATGTGTTTCGGTATATGGTTTCCAGGCGAAGCCCTAGAAGTTGAGCTGTGGCACGTATAGGTGCAAAGCCTTCGCGTTCAAACAGCAACGCTTCATAGGGTTTCACTTCATTGCTTGGTGTAATGTGCAGCGCATGCACCTCCACCCGCTTATTGACTTTTAATGTTAACTGATCGGCCAGACGTAAAAGTGTGCTTCCCATTTTCGGTGGACCGAACGAAATCAATATCTTAAAAGATGCTTTTACTTTGCTTGAAAGTTTTTCGGCTGCATCATCTGGCTTGAACAAATGCTCAATTAAATCAAGCAATGGATTGGTGAGTACTGTGGTTACCAGGGCCATCAGAATCATGATGGTAAAAATATTTTCCGAAATAATACCTAACTCCAATCCAATACCAAGCACCACAATTTCAACGAGGCCACGTGTATTCATCAAGGCACCAAGCGAAAGTGAATCTTTCCAGGACTGCCCCACATAACGGGCGGCCAATGCTGTACCACCAAATTTTCCCAACACAGAAAGGAACAGGATAACCATGAACACAATCCACGATTGAAGATCACTCAACACGTTGAACTGCATGTGCAATCCCGTATAAACAAAAAACAACGGCAAGAGCAAAACAATACTTACGTCTTCGATTTTGTCGGTCATTATTTTTTTGAATGAAAGATTACCGGGCATGATAACACCCGCCAGAAAAGCACCAAAAAGCGCATGGATACCGATCACTTCTGCCAGATAAGATGACCCTAGCAAGATTAAAAAAACAACGGCTACAAATCGTCTGTTGAAAATTTCCTTCGAGGCGTATACCGCACCCACCCTTCGCATAATGGGCTGAACTGCATACAACATAAACAGCACATACAAAACGGCCAACGTAACGGAGACGATTGCCTGCGCCCAATCCTCAGCACGTGTCAAAGCAATAACGGTTGCCAGAAAACACCACACCGTAAAATCCGCAGCCGCTGCATACGTAATGGCCATCGATCCAAACGGTGTCTTACTGATGCCGCGTTCCTGAATGATACGGGCCAAAACGGGGAAAGCGGTAATGCTCATGGCGATACCCATAAAAAGTGCGAAGGATACAAACGATGCTTCCTCACCCGCATAAGCATTGAAAAGAAAATAGGATGCACCAATACCTAATAGTATGGGAAACAACAGACTCACATTGCTAACAAAAACTGCCGATCTGGCCTGGGCTTTAAATACACGTAAGTCTAAGTCCATACCAATGATGAACATAAAAAAAATTAACCCGAGCTCACTAAGGAATTTTAATGTAGGATATGAAGAGGGAGGAAATAAAAAAGCAAAGGCCTCTGGAAAAAGATAACCAAACAAGGATGGACCCAACAAAATGCCACCAATAATTTCACCGATTACGAGGGGTTGCCTTACCCTGACCGCTAGGGAACCAATGACGCGCGACACCAACATGATAACGATAATCTGCAGCAACAAAACAGCGAGGGGATGCTGAAGTCCTTCTGACAATGTATTGGCATCAATGCGACCTTTTGTTTTTACAATGGGATTTAATGTACCACCCATGTAAAGGATCCAAGCCGCTACACCGAGAAAAAAAATGATGATGAGAAGGTATACTAGCCCTTGAGATTTTTTCATTATTAACCCTTACAAAAAAAGTGGAATTGTCTTCCAAGATACAAATTTTGAATTCTGTTAAAACAAAAGGCTCGGTAAAACCGAGCCTTGAGATTTGGGTTTAGGTAAAATAGAGTTACTAATATATTAATCGAAACACATTTATCCAACAGATTTTTCACCAATTTAAAATAAGGCGCCCAATGTCGTTGACTTAAGCAATTTGTTTAACCTCTCCCTTCCCTCTCCGTGACAGATTCGGTTTATTATATACCTTAACTGTTGACTATTAACTCATCCAGTTCCAACCACCTAAGTGTTTTGGCGTCAATTTCATCTCCCAATGTTTTTATCCCCTCGGCCCAATTTTGCAATTCTTCGTGGTTGGTAGAACCCGCACTCATTTTGGCAATCAGCGCTTCTTTCTTGCCTTCAAGGCCAGCAATTTCCTTTTGAATAGTCTCATATTCGTTCTGCTCCTTATACGTAACTTTCCGCTTCTGTGATTTTTCCTTCGGTTGTTCTTGCACGATAACCGGTTTTTTCTCCACAAGTTGTTCTTTCAATAACTCCTGGTCTTCCTTCCAATCGCGATAGTCGGAATAGTTGCCGTTGAACAATTGAATGTTTCCATCGCCTTCAAATACAAATAGTTGATCCACAAGGTGATCCATGAAATAGCGATCATGCGACACGAGCAACAAACATCCGGCAAACTTTTCAAGAAAATCTTCCAGCACATTTAAAGTATCGATGTCGAAATCATTGGTTGGCTCATCTAATATCAAAAAGTTAGGATTGGTGATCAACAATTTTAAAAGTTGAAGACGCTTCTTCTCTCCCCCACTCAGTTTGCCAATGAAATTGTATTGTTTTTCGGGTGGAAATAAAAACGATTCCAGAAACTTGGATGCCGACACTTGTGTGCCATCCGCCAGCGTGATGAATTCCGCGATTTCCTTTACTTCGTCAATCAGTCGGTGGTTGGGATTGAGCGCTACAGACTCTTGCGTGAAATATCCAAACTTGGTGGTGACTCCACGGATCACTTCTCCTTTATCAGGTTTTAAATTTCCCGTGAGCATGTTTAGGAATGTGGATTTGCCTACACCATTGCTACCCACTACACCAATGCGATCCATTTTTTTGAACACGTAGGAGAAGTCATTTATAATAGCATGTTGGCCATAGGCTTTGGCAATGTGTTCTACTTCCAAAATCTTTCCACCTTGTCGCGATTCCTTAATATCGAGTTCAAGTTTTTCGCGACTTAAGTCTTGAGAAGCTTTTTCTTTCAATTCATAATAGGCCTCGACACGGTACTTCGCTTTTGTGCCACGCGCACGGGGATGGCGCCGCATCCAGTCCAATTCTTTCTTTAACAAATTCCTGGCTTTGGAAACTTCCACCTTCAACATCTCTTCGCGCGCAGCCTTCTTTTCCAGGAAATAAGCATACTTGCCTTTGTACCTAAAAAGTTGCCCCCTGTCGAGTTCTAAAATTTCAGAAGCAACATTGTCGAGAAAATAACGATCGTGGGTTACCATGATCAGCGTAATGTTCTGCCCTGAAAGATAATTTTCCAACCACTCAATAGCGGAGAGATCGAG
>JBBRKB010000391.1:0-3991 GCA_038218385.1 Cytophagales bacterium
AGTGGATTTTAATTTGCCATATAAATTTTTTCTCACAACGGGAGCGAGTTATAATTTTTATCGCATTAACTACACACGACTTTCCGATGTGCCAGCCTTCTCACAAGAAAAGAAATTTGATCCTTCTATTTTACCGCGCGTGGCTTTGTTGAAAAAACTTAACTCGGTATTCTCTATCTATGGTAGTATTAGCAAAGGGTTTTCTCCACCTACTGTTGCTGAGCTGTATCCCTCAACAGCTACATTCAACAACGATCTGGAAGCGGAACATGGAATTAATTATGAGTTGGGTGTGCGTGGAGCCTTGCTTCAAAAGCAGCTTAATGTTGACCTTACGGTATATTCTTTTCAGTTGGAAGATGCTATAGTAATAAGAAGAACAAATGATGGCGCAGACTATTTTACAAATGCAGGAGGCACGTCACAAAAAGGTTTGGAGTTTCACGCCTCATGGCAACCCACATTAGCCGTCACTAATTTCATTTCTGATTTTAAGGTATGGAGTTCCTACACACTGAATGATTATCATTTTAAAAAATATCAACAGGGTGTGAACGATTACAGCAATCATCCAGTAACCGGTGTCGCCCCTAATATTCTATTGGTAGGAATAGACATTACCCTAAAACCAACAGTATATGTAAACATTACCTACACCTATACTGATAAACTTCCCCTTGACGATGCGACAACCGTCTATGCTGATGCATATAGTTTGTTAAATGCGCGTGCCGGATACCGTTTTGCCAGCCAACATTTTACCTTGGATGCTTTTGGTGGAGTTGATAATGTATTAGATGAAAAGTATAGTTTGGGAAATGACTTGAACGCCTTCGGTGGTCGCTATTATAATGCAGCAGCACCAAGAAATTTTTATGTAGGCGTGAAGATGGGTTTAAAATCTAGAAAGCTTTAGGAAAGTAATGCAAAAGTAATTAAACAGAATTGCGTGAATCAACTTCCAACTTCTATACAAGAGGCAACCCAATCGCTTCTACAAAAAAAGTTTGGAAATAACCTCATCATAAAATCGTTTTCATCCTCTGCAGGAGGCTGCATCAATCATGGCGGTAGATTGCATACATCTCACGGGTCATTTTTTATCAAGTGGAATGATGCTATTCGTTTTCCAAACATGTTTAATGTTGAAGCAAGCGGACTTGGGTTTTTGAAAAATACTAAAACCATTCGTATCCCTGATGTTATCGCTGTTGGTGAAGTCGACACCTTTCAATTTATTATTCTGGAATACATTGAATCACAAAGGCCAACGGGTACCTTCTGGAAATCATTGGCAGAACAACTTGCGCAACTGCATGCCATTTCCGATAATCAATTTGGACTAGATCACAACAACTACATGGGTTCTCTGCACCAACGCAATGACCAAACTACATCATGGACAGATTTTTTTATTGCAAACCGTCTTCAGGTACAGTTGAAGTTGGCCGTTGATTCTGGAAAACTGAGCAATACTTACGTGACCCGCTTTGAAAAACTCTATGCGCAACTCCCTTCGTTGCTGCCGGATGAAAAGGCATCCCTTGTGCATGGTGATCTTTGGAGCGGCAACCTACTTTGTGATGAACAAAATCAACCCTGTTTAATAGACCCCGCCGTGTACTTTGGCAGCCACGAAGTAGACTTGGCAATGACAAAATTGTTCGGAGGTTTTGATCCAGAATTTTATGATGTGTTTAGCGCACTTTCACCAGCAGCGCCCGGCCTTGAAGAACGAATGGATATTTATAATTTGTATCCTTTGCTTGTCCATGTAAATCTTTTTGGGTCATCTTATATAGATGAGCTTGATGCTATTTTGAAGGGTTTCGAACAAATTTCGTGAAAGGTTGTATTCAACATCAATAGAGGGTTTGGTACGCATCAGGAATATGATGAAATTGAGGCAAGAACAATTTGCTATGAAAACTAAAATATTAAAAACCGAAGTAGAATATAACAAGGCCTGTGCGCGGATTTATGCTTTGATTCATAGTGAGAAAGAAGCAATTGAACCTGATTCAGTAGCGGGCGAAGAATTGGAGCTTTTGTCATTGCTTGTAGAAAAATTCGAGAAGGAGCACTACGCCATGCCAACTCCTAATCCCATTGATGCTATAAAGTTTCGAATGGATCAAATGGGCTTAAGGCAAGAAGATGTAGCGCCTCTGTTTGGCGGTAAGACAAGAGTGTCTGAGGTATTAAACGGCAAGCGACCTTTAACCTTAAAAATGATTACTCTTTTGAATCGCTATTTGGGAATACCCTTAGAGTCGTTGATCTCTGGCAACAAGCATGTGAAATTAGATCGAGAGAAACGAAATAAGTTGATGCGCGTTGCTTCCATCAAAAACTATGTTGCTGCTAGACATTAGCCGTGACAGGAATATCTACAATTGGATATTTATCTTAATTGTAAAGACCTTTACCACTGGAGTATTTTACAAACCTTGAAGCATGGATGCAAATTTTAAAGATCAAGAAAAAAGGATAGAATCAGTTTTCTCAAAAAAAATTGAAGATTTCTCAAGGCGTACAGAAACATTGGAGATTTATAAAAGCTTCTTAGATAAAAATTTAAACTTCCCTGTTGAGTTGACGGGAATAGAAGATTTTAATTGGGAGGAGTTTTATGTTTTAGGGCCGGGAAGTGCAAAGGAGTATGAGGAGTTAAAAAAAACAAAACCGTCATACACAGATATTTTTAATATGAATCATATTGAAAATTCTCTCGATGAACACTATGGCTTGTTTGCTCAGGTTACCAGGCTTACTGATAAAAAGCAATTCCAAATTCCCCTTGTGGATTTGAAAGCCGTTGATGTTAAGTCAAAAAATTATCAATTACTGGATGATTATTCGGTTTGGTGCGTAAATTATTAAAACCACATTTGGTTCCGTCTCACAGAATAGAATCTAACTAAAACAGGTAATTAATTTATAACTGAATACACATAAAAAAAAGTACGACATGTCTCCACATCGTACCTTTTATCTCTGGCCTTCCTACCTTTCACCAACTCGTACTTCGTACCTTTTACCTCTAACCTTCCCACCTGTCTCCACCTCGTACTTCGTACCTCTGACCTCGTACCTCCTCTAACCTTCCCTAAGAAACTAAATCAACACTGCGTTTGATAAAGTTAGTAAGGTCTGTGCCGGTCAATAAATTCTGCGAGAGAAGCCCAAGGTCGTAAGACTGCTTGGCAAGTTTTACTTTTTGATCTTCATCTTCAGCCTTTAATATTTTTTGGATCACAGTGTGGTTGGCATTGATCGACACGTTGTAATTGTCGGGCATGCTGCCCATGAACGCATATCCGCCTCCACCGCCCATTTTGGCCATGTCTTTCATACGTCTCATAAACTCACTCATGGTAATCACCACAGGCAACTCATCTGTCGACATAGATTCAACAGCAACGGTCATGTTTTTGTTGTTGATGGCTTTTTCAAAAATTCCTTTCACTGAATTTTTTTCATCTTCTGAAAGAACGCTTTCAATTTTTTCGTCTTTATCAATCAGCTTGTCTGCTGTTTCGCTATCCACACGTTTGATTTGTGTTTTCTCAAGCTTCTGTTCTAATGTATTGATGAAGTGGTTGTCGAGCGCGCCATCTAACACAAGCACATCATACGATTTATTTTTTGCGCCTTGAATAAAGCTGTCTTGCTTGCCGGCATCTGAAGTGTAAATGTATGTTACCTGACCATCTTTGTCAGTTTGAACGGGTTTAACTTTCTCTTTGTATTCTTCTAACGTAAAATATTTTCCGTCCACATTTTTGAACAAAACAAAATCTTTCGCACGATCATAGAATTTTTCATCACTGATCATTCCGTATTTCACAAAGATGTTGATGTCGTCCCATTTCTTTTCAAACTCAACACGGTCTTTCTTGAACATGTCGTGAAGTTTGTCAGCCACTTTCTTGGTAATGTGCTGGCTTATCTTTTTGACACTCGCATCACTTTGTAAATAACTGCGCGA
>JBBRKB010000392.1:0-3988 GCA_038218385.1 Cytophagales bacterium
CATGCAATTCCTGAATGGTACGTTTACGTTCTTTTTCCTGCCCTTCCATCAATGCAGCAGAACGTTCACGAATCAACCGCACTTCGCGTTCATTAAAATCGTGCAACTCGTTGCGCATGTTCAGGAGAGACTTGCCCAAAGTATCCTCATCGCTCAGGGGTTCAAAATCAGCTTCGAAATTTCCTGCCCCTATTTCATTGGCAAATGCAGATGTCCTTTTCATTCCTTCTACCAATTGCTTCATTGATTTTACCATTTCGTTCAGCTCGGCAGTATGATAATTAATGGATTGCAGTTTGGGCATCACACCCCTTGACAAAGAGTTGATCATGTTTCGCATCCCTACAATAGGCCGTGCTATTACACCTGATATAAAAAAGGTAACAGCCATTGTAAAAAACAAGAGCACCAAGGAGATGGTTACCAGATAATACCGCAACTGAAGGATCGGGGTCAAAGCTTCATCATAATCCATTTCTGAAATTATAACCCACGGCAGTGTTTCTTTCCTCAGCAATCTGTAAGCGCTCAAAACGTTCACATCGCGGTAATCTTTAATAATATGTTCTCCGGAAATATTGTTGAATGCATACTGAACGGCTTTTGTATCCACTAAAATATGTACGGGTGGTTGTTCGGGAAAAAAGCGTGATGCCGATCGCATCCGTTTGTCACGGGCAACAAGATACGATTCGCCCGTGCTTCCCATGCCCACGGTATCATACAATATGTGTTGTACCTTCCCTAAATTTTCTTCAATCAAAACATATCCCAATGCCCGCTCTTCGTCCACTACCGGAATAAAATAAAATAATTGAGGATTGCCATGCGCTGTAAAAGGGGATGCATCAACAATTTCAAAATGTTGATCGGGAAGTTCCATTAATGAATCCATGTAGCGAGTTAACCCAAGGGGTAAATCAAATGCCGTTGAACTATACAGCAACGTATGGGCCGTATCTACCACCATAAAATTTTCAACATCAAAAAAAGTCAGCAGCTCTTGCATTTGTTTTGCTTTCTCATTCTCCCTGCCATCCGTTGCCTGGAGTGATTTAAAAAGGTTGAGGAAATCTTCTTCCAGGTCAAGGGCTTTCAACCCTTTTTGTGATTTAAGAAAATAATTTTCAACCATTTGCTTCTTCAAGAGGTTAACAGAAGTCAATTGATCAACCGTGCGTTGAATAAGCGATTGTTCTAAAATGGCATAAAAAATAAACGCCAATAAAAGTATTGTAATCAAAAGCACACCCGCATGGGAGAGAAATAATTTCGTAAAAATCCGATATGGCTTCATGTGCTACTTGGCCCGCTTTGCCTTTACCTCACGTATCAACTTGCTCTCCATGTTATCGCGTGTAATGTGTTCATAGTTGCCATGTCCCAGGCTGCTCAGCTTTTCCAAACTTGAAGATGCGCCCGCTCCTTTTCCAAAATTAAACACAGACAGGAATATATCTTCTCCGGAGAATTTTTTTACCAATTCTCCTGCATCATCGTGTATGGAAAATTCACCATCCGTTGCCAATACAATCCGGTTGTTTCCGCCACGTATATAATTTTTGTCGGCTACCTGATAGGCCAATTTAATGCCGGCATTGCCATCTGTAGTACCTGAGGATTTTAATGCCTTGATCGCTTTTTTAATTTTATCTTCTTCTTTAAAAGAGGTTGGCGGCAACAACACTTTTGCTTTTCCGGAATATACAATAATGGAAACCTGATCTTCCTGGCGCATCATGGTAAGTAAATTAAAAACGGACTGTTTTAGCAGCGGTAGTTTGTCGGCACTGTTCATAGAACCGGATACATCTAAAAGCAAAACCAAATTGTTAACAGCATAACCTTCCATGGAATGAAAATCTTCACCCTCCATTCCCAGATAAATGGTATCTCGTTTTTCAATGTAGACCGTATCGTGCATAACCTTCGTGCGGTCTGATGGCTGAATAGACGGGTTCGGTTTAACAGCAGCATCAGGCATAGTAGTAACAGTAGCGCTTGCCGATGGCCTTACCTGTGGCTTTTCATTTTGAGGTTTAGGTTCTGATGTAGGGTATACCACTTCAAAATATTCAGGTTGCCTCACCGTTTTTAACATCTCCATTTTTGAAAGTGTACAAAATTTATTGTAAGCATCTGCGATATCATTATAGAGATAGACCAGATCATGATACGGATGCCGGGAGGAACTTGGTGGCGGGGTTGATACTTTATTTAATTTCTCGCTAAACCTCCGCGATGTCTCCGGAATATTTTCGTAAGGTGTGTAAGGACATAAGCCATTGCTGCGTCCATACTTCTCAATTCCTTTCATGTTATCAAATTCATTTGCCATCACCTCCCGAAGGTTTGCATCGATGGCCTTCGTATCGGGCAAGGTGGAGGTCACACCTTTATAAAAAGCTTTCGCCTGAAACAATGCACCGTGATCATCATCTACCAATGCACGCAAAGCTTTCCAGGATATAATCCAATTATTTTTAGGATCAGCGATTGGATACGAATCGTATACTTGCCGAAGGTCATGGTTTAACAGCTCTTTCTTTTTATCCAATGTTTCAAACAAAACCGCATAGCGCTCAAAAGTGTTGAACATTCCCTCCACTCGATCTTTTTCATAAAGCTTCTGCGATGTTTCCATTTCTAGTTGTGCGCTTCGTTGTTCCATTTCTTTTAATACATTGATCAATACTTCCGCTTGCGTATGGAGTGTATGCGCTACATTGGGAGGAAGTGATTTGCTGCTCGTCAACACCTCCTGATATAGGGAAACAGGTATTTTAAAAGTACTGAATTCATACTGCAGTTGACCTTTGCCCTCAAAATTAGTGAGACCTTTGTAGCGTGTTGCACTTGCATTAAGGTTGTGTATTCGTTGTTGCATATATCCCGATTGGCGCACACATTCATTTATAAAATCGACATAGGTATTTAATGCAGTGGCAACTGGAGATGCGATGGGTTTGGGTTGGTTAGAAATGGCAAGGGCAGAAAAGGGAACATCCGCAAAAGGCGCAACTTTTACAACCGATGTAACCGCCTCTTTGCGAATTGAAAACGATGGCACATACTCCATCTCTTTTACGTCATGGTAGCCATCATTTTGAGCGTATTGCAAAAAGCTATTGTAAAACGATACAAGTGTTCCATTATAATAATTGATAAGGTTTCGATAGACTGCATTGGCATGTTTATCCGATTTCCGTGCTTCCACATTGTAGTCATCCAATGCATTTCGTTTTGAATTTAAGATGGTAGATAAACTTTCCACAAAAGCTGTATACTGACTGGATGCAGGATACTTCAATTCATTTTTTTGGCTTTGCATTCTCTTCACCTGGGTTTCTGTTTTCAGAATACTCGCTTCCAGTTGTTGCGCCACCCATCCTGATGGAACCGACTCCTCCAGGTTGTAGTCCCACAGGTCAAGGAAAGATTTTTCTTCCGACATAGCCTCGCGCATCATCTTCGATGCAAGGCTGTAGGCACTCTGGTTGCTAACTTGAAATTTTAGAAGGGTGTTTCGCAATTCCTTATCAAGCGCTGCCTGCGCATCACGATAATCCGTAATTAACGGGTGAAGACTTTCAATGAGCTGTTCGGCTTTGGCGTAATTATCAGTTTTGTAATCCTGAAGTTTGTGATAAACATCCAGTTGTTTGCATACCTTATCAATATTATCTGCCGCCGCGCGTAAATTGTTAAGCTTAACATTCAATGAAGTTCCATTGTCCAATGCTTTGCTTTCTTCCAGTGCTTTCTTGTAATAATATTCTTCCTGTTGAATAGGGCAAGCATAGCGGAGTCCATTGCTGGGTCGGGAACGTTCATGGGCTATTTGTGGATAGTAACTGATGATGGAGCCAACCACCGAACTGATTTCCTTGGATGATTGGTTGGCATAGTCAACGTAATTGTTGAGGGCTTTTTGTTGCGTGGATGTTACCATTTGACTGTAACTGGTTAGCGCTAGTGAAGAGAATAG
>JBBRKB010000393.1:0-3984 GCA_038218385.1 Cytophagales bacterium
CACCCATGATCATAGCCCGTGGTGCCTTCCCAGATGCGATGCCATTCATATTGTTTTAATTGATCACCATCCCATTCAAACGACCCTTCAAACAAACCATCGCGTTGACCCTGCATACCTACTAATAATCTTTGCTTAGCACCTTTGTCACGTGGATCAATTTCAGGATACCAATAGTTCAGTTGCTTTAATTGAAGCCCGTTGCCTTCCATCACTTTTTGCCACCGGATATTTTGAGTAGCGCTTGCATAGATATGGCCACTGTATTCTTTATCTTCTGCGCTGGCATAGGTTGCGTATATCACTTTTCCGTCACCGCTTATCACGAGACCGTTATTGCGCGCAGTGTTTTCGGGTGCATTGATAAATGACCAGCTCTTGCCTTCATCTATACTTTTATAAATGCCACCACCTGTTGATAGATAAATAATTTTATCGTTGGATGGGTCGAAATTAACAGTCCATACATTTCTGTCTTTTGATTGATCAATGCTATTGAATGCAATGATCTTCCAGGTCTTTCCACCATCACGTGAGATAACAACTTCACCTTTTCCTGTTTGTTTGCTATCGATGATCCATAGAAATTCATAATCATCACGCCAGCCAAAACCCGCCACTATCAAGTTCGGATCGTGCGGACTTACGGCCACGCAGCCGATGGTTCGTTTCAGGGTAAGCGGAACGAATTGATATGATTTTCCGCCATCTACAGAAGTGTGCAAACCGAATAACGTACCCACATAAATCTTTTCAGAATTGCCTGGCGTTACTGCCAATGAAAATACGCGGTTGCTTACAAGCTTGCCCGTCATGTGCCATTGATCGCCATTGTTGGTCGACTTATACACACCTTCCATGTCAGATACCAAATATAAAGTGCCTACCGTGTTTGGGTCTGTCACAATATCTTGCACTTGGCCGCCTGCCCCTGGGTTTATGGATTGCCATTGGGCATGACTTGTTATTGAAATGAAGAGTAGGAGAAGGGAGATTGAAAGGTATGACTTCACAGATGATTAATTATTTGGTGAATTATTTAGACACTAAGATATTTCAATCCTGTATGCTGGTTCTTCGATTTGGTAAATCAATAGTGAATAAGGGAAGAAAAGAAATAAAAATGGGCAACTTTATTTCAGAAGGATGAAAACAACAAGTCATGCACACCAACCAGGCATTCTCTTTTTAGAATCAAACAATAGAAACAGTTTGAGCGATTACGTACCTTCGGTTTAAATTAGTTATCCCACAGTAGATGACGCTCCGCGTATTTCCCCTTCTTATCCTTATCTCTTTTAATCTCTTAGCGCAAAAACCACGGCTTATTGTAACGACAGACATTGGTCAAGATCAGGATGATGAGCAGTCGATGGTGCGACTTTTACATTACGCCAACGAATTTGATATTGAAGGCCTCATCGCCAATGCAGATAACAATGCAGATTATGAGCCTCCTGTGCTAAAAGATTTTATCATACACGATATGATTGATGCGTATGCTAAAATTGATAGCAACCTGCGATTGCATGATCCTGAATATCCAACCGCTGGGTTATTGCATGCCGTTGTAAAAAGAGGATGTTACGGAAATGGTGTGCGTGTGCCGTTCAGTGAATGCATAGGTGAGGGAAAGGATACGGAAGGCTCAGACTGGATCATACAGGTCGTTGACAAAAAGGATGACCGGCCGGTTGACATTGCCGTGTGGGGCGGTGCATGTGATTTGGCGCAGGCACTTTGGAAAGTTAAAACTACCCGTTCGCAAAAAGACACAGATGAATTTGCTAAAAAGCTGCGTGTCTATTTTATTGGTAAACAAGATTCTTCCAATGATTGGATCATAGACAACTTTACTAACATGTGGTTGATTCTTGCCCTTGACAAGGGAGGAGATAAATGGCAGTCTGGCTATCGCGGCATGTTTTGGGGTGGTGACATGAGCATTACCTCTAAGGAGTGGCTTCATAAAAATATTATTGACCTTAATCCACTTGCGCAAATGTATCCCGACAAAGCATCTACCGGTGGAGAAAATAAAAATCCTTACGGAGCCATGAAGGAAGGTGACTCACCGTCCATGCTCTATTTTATTAATAACGGTTTGAATAATGCGGAGCATCCGTCATGGGGAGGTTGGGGAGGAAGGTATGTGCTTGAACGCGACCAGTTTTATCGCGATGCCGATGATCTCTATTTTGATGAACAATCAGGTGAACAGATAACGTCTCCTCGGGCAACAGTCTTTCGGTGGCGTGGTGATTTTCAAAATGATTTTGCCACGCGTGCACAATGGGCTACGCAAACTTATGAAGCAGGAAATCATCATCCCGAAATTAAAGTCAATGGTGATGCCGGGAAATGTACATTGGTAGTTACACAAAAGTCAGGCAAGAGCATTCGATTAGACGCATCTGGTAGTACGGATCCGGATGGCGATACATTAACATTCAACTGGATGGTATACCCCGAAGCCGGAACGTATGAAGGGTCGATTAAAATAGAGGGAAGCGATAAACAAATAGCCACGATTACCATTCCAAAAAACGCAAAAGGAAAAACGGTGCATGTTATACTTTCTGTAAAAGATAATGCTAACTTAAGCCTTACTTCATACAAGCGTATTGTGATTGAGGTACGCGAATAATCATCTCATTATTTTATTTATTATGAAACTACTACTAACCTTTTGCCTACTGATTTTTTCGAGTTTGATAGGCTATTCACAAAAGTATGACCTGAAAGCAATCGCTGAAATTGACTTGGGTCATTCGCTTGGTCAGTTCCGCGCTGTTCCGGTTTCGTTGGGTAGTAATCATCCAAAAGCGATAGCGGCCATGTATTCGGAAGACGCAGAGATTGATCCGTATATCGGGATGTTTTTCTTTCCTAAGCGTACACTAAAAGTGATGTTGTTTGATGAACATGGAAAAATACTTTGGAAGCGTGACCTTGGCGAAGGGATGGTCCCTGGTGTTTGGTTTAGTCCGCTCTATGCATTTGATCTTGATCAGGATAGTAAAGATGAATTGTACATTATCAACAACACGGATCCGGAACACCCAATGGACTATAGAAAATATGTGCTGGAGAAAATTGATGCAGAAACAGGAAAGACCCTAGGACAATGGCCTTGGCCTCAACCAAAGGAAACGCTGTCTATGTCGCATACGTACCGTCACTTTATTATGGGCGGAATGGTGCAGGGCAAACCAGTGCTGATCACCGCGCAAGGCACTTATGGAGCGATGGCTATTCAAGGATGGAATGCTGACATGACCTTTCGTTGGCAACATAAAATTGCCGCAGATGCAAAGGGATGTATTGGCAGTCATGTCACCCCCATCGTTGACATTAACCACGATGGCGTTGATGATTTGCTTTGGGGCGAACGTTGCATTGAACTCGACAAGGGCACACAATTGTTTTGTGCGGATGAAGAGGTGTGGGAAGGCCACTCCGATATTATTGAACCGATATTGGATAGAAAAAATCAAAAGTGGTATTTCTTCACATGTCGTGAAACACATCTTACGTTAAGTCCGAGAGTAGTGTTGTATGATGACAAGGGAAACAGAAAGTGGGGTGATCTTGAAGAAGGCCACATCGATACCGGATGGGCTGCGCGCATTGGCGATAAAGGTGAGCCGATTGTGCTAGGTGTAAAGGTTGGTGAAAAAGTAAGAACAGCCGAAGGTGAACGCAGGATGGGAGTTGTAGAGAATACCTACGAAGCCTTTAGCGGAAAGAAAATTGATTTAGGATTTAAAGTCTATACAACCATACCGGTAGATTTGAATGGCGATGGTATTCATGAACTTGTGAAAGGATATTTCGAAGGCGATGGAACGGTGATGGATAACAAAGGAAAAGTGATAGGTAACATTGGCGGACACTCAGCCATGGCATCAAAATTCACTAGCCTTCCGGGTGAGCAGATACTGAGTTATTCCAAAGATGGAAAAATAAAAATATGGGCTGATA
>JBBRKB010000394.1:0-3956 GCA_038218385.1 Cytophagales bacterium
GATAGTTCCATTAAAGAAAACTAACCCATGCGAAACAGTATCTCCTCCACTATCGAATCTGTCAGATACACAAGCGTTAACAATCTTTGTAAAGTCCCCTTCAAACTTACCTTACAAAATTAAGTCTTTCTTCAAAGGTTAATTCAAAATCACCTATATGTATTAACCGTAATAAACTCAATCTCTCATTAAACGACAGTGGAAATACTGTTGTAGGACTGATGATCAAGGTAAAAAATGATAGCCGAAATAAACTCCGCGTGTTTGTTTTATCATAGAAATAAAGGGGTGTGCAACTTTAAGTGTGTGTCCGCGCTTTTGTGGTTTTCTTAACCAACAAACGTGCTGAGCTTGCAACAGTACACACTCTCCCCATCTACATGCTCAAGAAAATTCCAATCCGTATCGCCTCTGTTATAAAAGATCATTTGAATTTGTATTAAACCTTATAATTACACAACTATAGCTTACGGGGAACATTCGGGTTTCGCTTGTGCGATTTAAAGTGTGTGCCTCTACTCAGTAATTTGAACTGCTATATTCTCGCAGCTCAAACCTCACAACTCGAAGCTGATTTATGGAATTAAAAATGAACTATCACCATAACTAAGAAACCGATAATCATTTTCCAACGCTGATTTATAAATAGATCTCCAATGCTGCCCAACAAAAGCAGCAACCAACAGAATAAGTGTTGAGCCCGGTTGATGAAAATTTGTGATTAACCCTTGACAGATTCTAAAGGTATACCCTGGCATAATGTAAATGGATGTGTTTCCTGTAATCGTGCTAAGTTTATTTCTTACCATAAAATTCTTCACAGCATTTAATGCATCACGCTTTTCTGGCAATGATTCATGTGGTAAGTAAGGATCATGTTGTGTAATGTTAAATTCACATTTGGAATTTTGTAAAAGTTTAACGCCATACCAGTAAAGACTTTCAAGTGTTCGCATCGATGTTGTTCCTACCGGGATGACGAATTCAGATGCTATAATGTTGTCCAGATTTTGAAGTGATACAATCACCTGTTCATTATGCATGGTGTGTTCTGCCGCATCATCCACTTTAATAGGTTGAAATGTTCCGGCACTTACATGGAGTGTAAAGAAATCGTGGTTGATTCCTTTGTCTTTTAACTTTTCAAGAATCAGATTGGTGAAATGTAATCCGGCAGTGGGTGCGGCAACGGCACCTTCGTGATGTGAGTAAACCGTTTGATAGCGATCCTTATCATTTTCTTCCACCTCTCTGTGGATGTATGGTGGAAGCGGAATTTTTCCTGATAGCGTGAGTATTTCTGCAAAGGTAAAATCTCCCGACCAGATGAAATTAACACGACCTTCTTTGCTATCCACGAGTGTTGCATTGAGATTTGTCTCTGGAAGATGGAGCGTTAACATGGTGTTCGTAGGCCAACGTTTCAGGTTTCCAATCATGCAGTGCCATGTGCATTCGTTCTTCGCTGCCATGGCTTGTACCATTAATGTTGACGGTTCGATAGGAGCCAGTAGAAAAATTTCAATGGTAGCACCGGTTTCTTTTTTAAAGTGAAGCCTTGCGGGAATAACCTTTGTGTCATTGAAAAATAAGGTTGCCTTTGGCGGAATCAGATTTTGAATGTCAGCGAATGTGTGGTGGCTGATATTTCCTTTGTTTGAGAAGAGTAACTTGGATTGATCCCTTCTTTCAAGAGGATGTAGTGCGATTTGTTCATCGGGCAGTTCGTACAGATAATCTTTCAGGGGCAGGTTTTTCATTCCGGCTGCAAGTTAAAAGGAGTTAGCATTTATTTGTAACATTGTGCATGTCCCTTCGCGCCACATACGTAAAAAAAACTTTTTCTTTTCGCTTTGATGCCCGCACATCACGGGGCAAAATGAAGGATAAGACTTCGTGGATTATTAAAGTATGGGACACCGCTTCGCCATCCATCATAGGATATGGTGAATGTGGCCCCTTACTAGGACTTAGTATAGATGACGCACCCGACTTTGAAAAAAAATTAGATGAAGTGATTGAAAAGATAAATCATTTATCTTTTCCTGGTGACCCCCTGATAACGGCATTACGCATTGTACCAGCTCAATTACCCTCCATTTTATTTGCGATGGAGACAGCCTTTCTTGATTTAGCAAATGGGGGTGATCGAATAATTTTTAAAAATAGTTTCACTAATCAAAACCCCATTCCGATCAACGGACTCGTGTGGATGGGTGATGTTGATTTCATGTTGGAGCAAGTCCATAAGAAAGTGGAAGAAGGTTATACCTGCATTAAAATAAAAGTAGGAGGTCTTGATTTTGATGAGGAGTGTCGCCTGTTAGAAACTATTCGTGCGTATTATTCATCAGAGAAAATAATTTTGCGCCTCGATGCCAATGGCGCTTTTGCTACCGCTGAAGCTTTAGCAAAATTAAAAACACTTGCTGTATTTCATATCCATTCCATTGAGCAACCGATAAAGCAGGGAAGCTTTGAAATGAAAAATATTTGCGCGCAATCACCTATACCCGTTGCCCTTGATGAAGAATTGATTGGCAATGAAGGGAAGAAAAATGAATTGCTACAAACCCTTCATCCGTCCTACATTATTCTTAAGCCTACGCTACATGGAGGCATTCGACACTGTGCTGAATGGATTGAAGTTGCTGAGAACCTTAGCATTGGTTGGTGGATTACATCCGCTTTAGAATCAAACATTGGCTTGAATGCTGTTTGTCAATTTGCTGCCAATTACAACCTCGCCCTTCCGCAAGGTTTAGGAACAGGTGCTCTGTATGACAATAATTTTGACTCACCGTTGGAGGTACGTGCTGGTGAGATTTTTTATAATATCAAAAGGGGATGGGATATTAATTTGTAATCTCCATTTCAGTAGGATAATATGCGTCCTGTTTTACAGCCCGCAATTTGCATCAAGAGTATATACTTTTCCATTTTGTGTCTTTGAGCGAGCGCAATATAAAATAGGATATGCCCAGTTGAATAGGGATTGTCCCCCACAGGACAAGAGGCCATTTGCTAAGTAAATAATGAAGACCAGCGGGCACTATCATAAAAACTAATGTCATTAGGCCACGAACAAAATTCCCTGCCTGATTCTTTGCACTTGATGCCAACGTCAAGGGAAGGATTCGCCTTCCGGCTATAGATGCTATGAGCAGAATCAGAAAATTATTAAGTAAACCAAATAGTACGTCACCCACCACATCAAATCCCCATACAAAAAAAATGAATAATGCTATTACTGAATAGAGTGGTATAAAGAGTTTTGCATAGATTGCTTTTACCATCCCGGCAAGGATTTCCCCTGGACGTTCCAGTGGTGCAGAAGAATAAAACCAACTCGCTTTAAAATCATCGGAGTATGAAATCTCGTGAAGGGCAACCTGTACCACCATAAAGGCGAGGTAGATCAGACCAAAATAATATTGTGTCATGGGCAAGTTATGCCAGAGTGTACCAATGTCATCCTTTCCCTGCATCATCAATAGCAATCCAAAGATTAAAATGTACCCGACAGAAGGATAGATTTTTAGTTTGATTTTCCGGTCACGACCTAAAATTTTATACACCAACTCAAATGCAGCTCGTTCTACGGCGTTAGTTGTAACCCATGCACTTAGGCTTTCCACTACATTGCTTTTATATTTTTTTCCAGGATCATCGGTTTGCCTGGCCTGAGGGGTTTCATTTTCTAATGCACTTATCTTTTTAGTGAAGATAGGTGATAGGTGTTGATTGGTTAAATACAAACCACCTACCGGAACGATGATGCATAAGCCGATGAGAATCAAATGAGGCACATCAAAGGAATGATAAAGAACGGCCTCCATCGTGCCACCCATCCATATCGGAGGGATCAGGTAACTCCACCACTCCATTTTAAAAATGTAATCTTCAAATTCATAGCGTCCCATAATGCGAGGCATTAATTGATATCCTCCCATAAC
>JBBRKB010000395.1:0-3955 GCA_038218385.1 Cytophagales bacterium
AGAATTAAAGAAACTCACCGGCAAGGATGTTCAGATCAACATCTTTGAAATTAAGCGCCCCGAGTTGGATGCTAAATTGGTAGGGGAATCGATAGCACAACAAATTGAGGCACGTATTTCATACAAGCGTGCCATGAAGCAAGCCATCGCATCCGCCATTCGCGTAGGTGCAGAGGGTATAAAAATTAAATGTTCAGGTCGTTTGGCAGGTGCCGAAATGGCGCGAAGTGAACAATACAAAGAAAGCCGCATTCCGTTGCATACGCTTCGTGCTGATATTGATTATGCAATCTCTGAAGCACAAACGGTCTATGGAAAGATTGGTATCAAGGTATGGATATTCAAAGGTGAAATATTTGGCAAACGTGATCTTTCCCCTAACATAGGATTTGTGAGCAATGCGCCAGGTGGTGGTGGAGGATCTTTCAAAGGTGGTGATAAACCACAAGGAAGAAGAGGCGATAGCCGTGGTGGAAGAGGTGACAACAGAGGAGGTGGTGGTGGCCGCAGTGATAACAGAGGCGGTGCTGGTCGCGCAAAGAAGAAATAATTTGTAATAAGAATTAAGATAAAGATAGGTAGCAATGTTACAGCCGAAGCGGACAAAGTTTAGAAAAATGCAAAAAGGGCGTGTCAAAGGAATGGCAACGCGTGGACATACTATTGCATTCGGTTCTTTTGGATTGAAGTCATTGGAAGGTGGATGGATCACATCACGTCAATTGGAAGCTGCACGTATTGCAGTAACCCGTGCTATGAAGCGTGAAGGTCAGGTCTGGATACGCATTTTCCCTGATAAACCAATCACCAGAAAGCCAGCCGAAGTTCGTATGGGTAAAGGTAAAGGAGCTCCTGAATATTGGGTAGCGGTTATCAAGCCAGGTACTATTCTTTTTGAAGCCGGTGGTGTGAATTTAGCCACAGCCAAAGAAGCAATGAGACTTGCGGAAGGAAAGCTGCCTTTTAAGACAAGGTTTACAGTAAGTAGAGACTACGTAGAATAATTGAGTCATGAATAACGCAGATATAAAAGCGCTAAGCTTCGTTGAACTGAAAGAAAAAATTGCAAGTGAGCAAGAAGCACTTCGCAAGATTCAGTTTGCGCATCAGGTTTCGGCAATTGAAAACCCGATGAAGATTAATGAAACAAAAAAACTGATTGCCCGGTTGAAAACCGAATTTACAGTTAAAGCATCTCAACAATAATTCCGATGGAAGAGAATAGGAATTTTAGAAAAGAACGGGTTGGTAGGGTAGTGAGCAATAAAATGCAAAAGTCTATCACCGTGGCTGTAGATAGGAAAGTGAAACATCCTATCTATGGAAAGTTCGTAAACCGAACCACCAAGTTCATGGCTCATGATGAGACCAACACAGCGGGTATTGGTGACACCGTAAAAATTATGGAAACCAGGCCTATGAGCAAAATTAAGCGTTGGAGACTTGTCGAAATTATTGAAAAAGCTAAGTAATTATGATACGCACAGAATCGAGACTCACAGTAGCTGATAATAGTGGCGCAAAAGAAGTGCTATGTATGCACGTATTAGGCGGTAGCGGAAAGCGCTATGCTTCTGTAGGAGATAAAATTGTTGTTACTGTAAAGTCAGCAATGCCAAGCAGCCAAGTTAAAAAAGGAACGGTTTCCAAAGCTGTTGTGGTACGCACAAAGAAGGAGATCCGTAGAAAGGATGGTTCATACATTCGTTTCGAAGACAACGCTGCCGTTCTATTGAACCCTCAGGATGAGCCAAGAGGAACCCGTATTTTCGGCCCGGTAGCTCGTGAACTCAGAGAGAAGCAGTTTATGAAAATAATTTCGCTAGCACCAGAAGTGATTTGATCATGGAAAGAAAGTTTAACAAGCAACCCAAGTTGCACATAAAAAAAGGTGACACCGTGAAGGTGATTGCGGGTGATGATAGAGAGAAAACCGGAAAGGTGCTCGAAATTTTAACGGCGAAAAACCGCGCAGTAGTAGAAGGCGTGAACATTGTCACTAAGCACGAGAAACCATCTGCCGGGAAACCAGAAGGTGGCATCAAAAAAACAGAAGCAGCAATTCACATTAGTAATTTGATGCTT
The DNA here is from genome assembly GCA_038218385.1 of Cytophagales bacterium. GTDB lineage: Bacteria > Bacteroidota > Bacteroidia > Cytophagales > Cyclobacteriaceae > JBBRKB01. The sequence continues at coordinate 2,086 of JBBRKB010000395.1, forward strand.
ATTGACCCCGCTTCCGGTAAACCTACAAGGGTTGGTCGCAAGCTTAATGATGCGGGTAAACTAGAACGATATTCTAAGAAAACAGGAGAATTGATTAAGTAATGGCAACGCCTAGACTAAAAGAGAAATATCTCAAGGAGATTGTACCCATTCTGAAAGACAAATTTCAGTACCAGTCAATTATGCAGGTACCCAAAATTGAAAAGATTTGTATCAACAAAGGTATGGGGATCGCTGTGACGGATAAAAAATTGATTGATGTAGCCATTGAAGAGATCACTTCAATTACAGGTCAAAAATCTGTTGCTACAAAATCTAAGAAAGCGATTTCAAATTTCAAATTGCGTGAAGACATGCCCATTGGCGTGCGGGTAACATTAAGAGGTTCAAAAATGTATGAATTTCTCGACAGGCTTACCAGCATTGCACTGCCGCGTGTACGCGATTTCAAAGGGATCAGCGCGAAGGGTTTTGACGGACGAGGAAATTATACCTTGGGCGTTAAAGAGCAGATTATCTTCCCAGAGATATCGATTGATAAAGTAAATAAAATCAGTGGTATGGACATAACGTTTGTTACCACAGCAAAAAATGACGAAGAAAGCTTGGAGCTCCTGAAAGCATTTGGGATGCCCTTCGCAATCAAAAATTAAGCTGTACTATGGCAAAATTATCTGTAATCGCAAGGCAAACAAAAAGAGAGAAGATGGTAGCAACGTATGCTGCCAAGCGTAAGGCTTTAAAAGAAGCGGGTGACTATATCGGTTTAGATAAGTTACCGCGCAATGCATCTCCTGTGCGGTTGAAAAACCGATGCAAATTAACCGGACGACCAAAAGGATACATTGGAAAATTCGGAGTCTGCCGAAATGTGTTTCGTGAGATGGCACACGATGGAAAAATACCAGGTTTAACAAAAGCTAGCTGGTAATAGTAAAAGAGCTTTTGAATAACGAAATTAGTTCAATATCTTTGCACCCCCGTTTTTAGCGGGCTTGCTTCTATACAAATTAGAGGAAAATGACTGATCCTCTAGCAGATTATCTAACCAGGTTGCGGAATGCCTTAAAAGCAAACCACCGCGTTGTCGAAATACCGGCATCCAGCCTGAAAAGGGAAATAACCAAAGTTTTATTCGATAAGGGGTATATCCTCAATTACAAGTTTGAGGAAGGAAATAAAGGCCAAGGCACTATTAAGATAGCCTTGAAATATAACCTGGAAACAAAAGAGCCTGCTATATCTAGTTTGACAAGGGTAAGTACACCCGGTTTGCGTCAATACGCCAACGTAGATGCAATGCCACGTGTATTGAATGGACTTGGGGTTGCTATTTTGTCTACATCCAAAGGGGTGATCACCGACAAAGAAGCGCGTACGCTTAATATTGGTGGTGAAGTTTTGTGTTACGTGTATTAATAGAAGTATATAGAGCCATGTCACGTATAGGAAAAAAAGAAATTGAATTACCAAAGGGAATTACCTTCAACTACACCGACAATAAGGTGACGGTTAAAGGTCCTAAAGGCGAATTATATCAAGCAATCGATCCGGATTTTGTTATCAAGCAAGAGGATGCGATCCTAACAGTGGAAAGACCGACAGACCAGAAACGTCACAAGGCTTTACACGGTTTGTATAGAGCCTTGATTGCCAACATGATTGAAGGTGTATCCAATGGATATAAAATAAAGCTTGAATTAGTGGGTGTTGGTTATAAGGCTAGCGCACAAGAAAATGTTCTTGAACTAAGCTTAGGCTATTCACACAGTATATTCCTTGCCATTCCTTCTGAGATTAAGATAGTAGCAGCACAGGAAAAAGGAAGCAACCCGATCATCACCTTAGAGGGAAATGATAAGCAATTGAT
>JBBRKB010000396.1:0-3908 GCA_038218385.1 Cytophagales bacterium
CGAAATCAATTTAATGCTGGTTTGGAATATGGATGGAATAAAAATATGGAAGCTGAAATTTCGTATGAGCGATACCTGTACGATTACTTCCGCGTGTTTGTTGGAGTGAATACAGAGAATGAAGTGGAAAATGGTTTGAATCATTTCACAACCACAGCCGTTGCCGGTATCCGCTTTTTTACACCGTACATGTTTAATCTCGATGTTCGGGTTGATAATCAAATCCGTCCTGAAATCAGGCTCAGCAGATCTATTATGATTTTTCCGAAGACCATGATTTTTGGAACCTACGAGTATCGCGCTGACTTTGGAGTAGTCAATGACCTGGGTACAGAAGGTGGTAATGAAAATTATAAAGACGAAATAACCTGGTCCGCTGGATTGGCATATTTTCTTTCTCGGAACTTCTCTATTATGGGAAGCTATGACAATCGTTTTGGAGGAGGCGGTGGATTGTCTGTGAGATTTTGATAGATAAAAACTACTAAAAAAAGGTAAATCAAATTAAAAACATTAAACCAATGAAAATGAATACTCAAGAAGAAGACAACAAAATGATGCGTAAAAACAGCTACACAAAATTTGTGCTGATGCTGACCGCATCTTTTGTCGCCATGTACATTACTATGTACCTCAACACGTATGAAATTGACCATGTATATTTTAGTCTTACTCGCTTTTACATGAGTTGTTTGGGTATCGCTGCAATGGCTATAATCATGTTTGTCGCAATGCGAAACATGTATCAAAACAAAAAGAAAAATATAGCCATTGTGGTAAGTAGTATTATTCTATTTGTAGGTGCCTTGGGGTTGGTAAGAGCACAAGCCCCTATTATTGGTGATGTTTTATGGATGAAAGCCATGATACCTCACCACTCTATTGCTATTTTAACAAGTGAGCGTGCAGCTATTAAAGATCCAGAGGTCAAGAAATTAGCAGACGAAATTATCAAAGCTCAGAAAAATGAAATTGAAGAAATGAAGTCTATGATTGATCGGCTTCAAAACGAAAAATAAAAGGTGCACTTATTACTTGAACACAGCAACTTAGTAGGGTGGCGGTGGAGTTTCTATTCGATTCTAATTAGATTTAGGGTGAAATAATAAATTCTATTGACAATGATATTGCACATTAAAAACATGGTCTGCCCCAGATGCATCATGGTGGTAAGTCAAATTTTTACCGAACTAACTATTTCATATACGTACATCCACCTTGGAGAAGTACAATTAACAAAAGAACTGGACCAACAAACTAAAATCCAATTATCCCGAAAACTTGAAACGGTAGGCTTTGCACTGATTGATGATCGCAAGAGCATGATGATTGAAAAGATAAAGCAATTGGTTATTGAAAAAATCCACAATACTACAGGAGAAGATTTAAATATTAAATGGCCTGAAGTGGTGACTGAACTACTTCATTATGACTACAAGTACCTGAGCAGCCTATTTTCCTCCGTAGAAGGAATTACCTTGGAACACTATATCATAAAGCAAAAAATTGAGCGCATCAAGGAGATGATAATTTATGATGAATTCACAATGACCCAGATTGCCGATCAGTTAGGGTATAGCAGTATTGCCCATTTAAGTGGTCAATTCAAAAAAATGACGGGAATGAATCCTTCTCAATTTAAAATGACATTTGACCGTAAGAGAAAAAGTTTGGATAACATAATTTAAAATAGTGACCAGAGTGTAACTTAATCAGATGATTATGTAATAGTCTTTAATAGAAGACTTACGAAATTTGTAAGAAATAATAAAGAAAATCATGAAACATACCTACAAAATATCAGGAATGACTTGCAATGGTTGCCGAAGCCATGTGGAGAAAACACTGAGTAATATTGAGGGCATTGAAGAAGTAGCTGTGGATTTGCAAAAAGCCGAAGCTGTTTTAGCGATGAACAGTCATGTGCCGTTGGAGAAATTACAAAAAGCATTGGCAGATGATGGAGGTCGATATGGAATTTCTGTGAATGGTGATCACTCAAATCATGAACATCATCATAAAAATAAAACTTCTCAAAATCCTAAAGGTAAAGGTACGGGTACCTACTACTGCCCTATGCATTGCGAGGGTGAAAAAACTTACGATCAGCCCGGAGATTGTCCTGTGTGCGGAATGGATTTGGTGGAGGAGGTGAGTTTGAAAAGCAGCAAGAGCAATACGCAATATACGTGTCCCATGCACCCGGAGGTTGTCAAAGACGCACCCGGTAGTTGTCCCATTTGTGGGATGGATTTAGTGCCACTGAAAGTAGATGAGTCGGCTGAAAGCAAAACCTACAAAACGTTACTGAAAAAATTCTGGATTGCTACGGCCTTTACATTGCCGATCTTTCTTATCTCTATGTCGGAAATGATTCCGAACAATCCTTTATATGAAGCAATGGATTTAAAATACTGGAACTGGGTACAGTTTGCACTTTCCATTCCTGTTGTTTTTTATGCCACCTGGATATTCTTTGAGCGCGCCTATAAATCCATTGCCACTTGGAATCTTAATATGTTCACCTTAATTGGAATAGGTGCTGGAGCGGCCTGGCTGTTTAGCCTTTTCGGAATGTTCTTCCCTGATATTTTCCCGGATCAATTTAAAACCGATTCAGGTACAGTGCATGTTTATTTTGAAGCAGCTACGGTTATTCTAACGTTGGTTTTGTTAGGCCAATTATTGGAAGCACGGGCGCACAGCAAAACCAACTCTGCGGTAAAAGAATTATTAAAGCTGGCGCCCAATACGGCCGTGAGAATAATAGATGGTGTTGAAGAGGAGGTATCAATTGATGACATCCAGTTGGGTGATTTGCTGCGTGTAAAGCCGGGAGATAAAATTCCCGTGGACGGTATGGTGGAAGAAGGTGAAAGCAATGTAGATGAGTCTATGATCAGCGGTGAACCTATTCCGGTGAGCAAAGCCAAGGGAGATAACGTTAGCTCAGGCACCATTAATGGAAATCAATCCTTTACCATGCGTGCTGAAAAAGTTGGTGCCGATACATTGCTTTCTCAAATCATTGAGATGGTGAACAAGGCAAGCCGAAGTCGTGCCCCTATTCAAAAACTGGCCGATCAAATTTCAGGTTACTTCGTGCCCATCGTTGTAGTGGTAGCTGTTCTCACTTTTATTATTTGGGTAATCTTTGGGCCGGAGCCGAAATATGTTTATGCTTTTGTAAATGCCATAGCCGTATTGATTATTGCGTGCCCATGCGCATTAGGGTTGGCCACTCCCATGTCAGTAATGGTAGGTGTAGGAAAAGGTGCGAGCATGGGTGTGTTGATTAAAAATGCTGAAGCATTAGAGACCATGAACAAGATCGATGTGTTGATCGTAGACAAAACAGGTACGCTCACCGAAGGAAAACCATCGGTTGAAAAATCTATTTCCATTTCTGAAAAATTTTCTGACCAGGAAGTACTGCAATACGTTGCGTCCATTAATCAACTCAGTGAACATCCATTGGCAGAGGCCACAGTCAGGCACGGAAAAGAGCAAGGTGTAAAATTTTTGAAAGCCGACAACTTCAAATCAGAAACCGGAAAGGGTGTCTCCGGAACTGTTGATGGCAAGAAGGTTGCCTTGGGGAATGAAAAAATGATGCAACATGCCAGTGCGTCATTAACGGATGAAGTACTACAACAAGGAGAAGAGGCACAAAAGAGAGGCAAAACAGTTTCCTATTTATCCATAGAAGGCGAAGTGGTGGGCTTCATTGCCATCGGTGATGCGATCAAAAAAAGTAGCAAAGAAGCAATAAAGGAATTACAAGAGAATGGCATTGAAGTTATTATGCTTACCGGTGACAATGCTAATACCGCTGAAGCCGTTGCCCGCGAGTTGAACCTTGAACATTTTAAAGCAGGCATGCTACCGGAGAACAAACTGGATGAAGT
>JBBRKB010000397.1:0-3902 GCA_038218385.1 Cytophagales bacterium
TTGTTTTTTGCGGTACCATGCCTGTCATTTGCTCAGAGTGGAAATTTAAAATTTGAACACATCGGCACCCGCGAAGGGCTTTCCCATAGCAATACAATTTGTATGCTACAGGATAGCCGGGGCTTCATGTGGTTTGGTACACGCGATGGGCTTAATAGATATGATGGATATTCATTTGTTGTTTACAAGAGTATTTTAGACGATGAGAGTAGTCTAAGCAACAATACGATCACAGACATAAAAGAAGACCGATCAGGCAATCTCTGGGTTGGAACCTGGGGCGGAGGTCTTTGTAAATATACTCGTGACATGGAGAAATTCACACGGTTCAAAAAAGGTGATTCTGAAAATTCACTATCAAGCAATTTGATAAACAGTCTTGTTATTGATCACGATGAGATACTGTGGATAGCAACGGAAGGTGGTGGGCTTGATCGATTTGATATAAAAACAGAAACATTTAAGAACTATAAATATGATGAAAATAACCAGCACAGTCTTAGTCAGAACTTAGTGAAATTTGTTTTTGAAGACAGCTATAACAATCTGTGGGTAGCCACAAACGGAGGAGGGCTCAATCTATTCGACCGAAAGACAGATTCTTTTAGGCGCTTTCAGCACAGCCAAGCGAAGGGATCTATAGGCACTAATGATATCATGTCAGTTTTTGAAGATCAACAGAAAAACCTGTGGATCGGTACCCGGGGAGCGGGATTGAATTTATTTAATCGCTCCACCAGCGAATTTCAAAGGGTTGGGAAGAGTACCGACATGGACGTGGTTTTTTGTATTAATGAGGATGTAAATGGCAACCTGTGGATCGGGGCGGAGAATAAAGGCCTTAGCATCTACAACAGAAAGACCGGAGTAGTTTACAAATATTTTCATGACGATGTAGATCAGGCAAGTCTCAGCAACAACTCTGTCTGGGCAATCTGCAAAGATTCCCAAGGTAATATGTGGTGTAGCACCTTCTCGGGCGATATAAACTTTTGGAGCCGGGAAGGAAGCAACTTTATACACTATCGTCACACTTCATCAGATAAAAGTTTGAGTCATAATAAAGTGCTGAGCATTTTTGAAGACTCACAAAATAACCTTTGGGTGGGCACCGATGGCGGTGGGGCCAATCGACTAAACCGCAAGACCGGAGAGTTCACCCATTTTAAACATCAGGAAAATAACAAGCAAAGTATTGGTGGAAATTACGTCTTAGATATTTTTGAAGATAGCAAAGGAAATTATTGGTTTGGAACATGGGGTGATGGTATTACTGTTTATAACTCCAGGCTTAATACCTATAAGCATTTCAAGAATGATCCCAAAGATTCCCGAAGCATCAACAACAACTATGTTTGGGTTTTTTTTGAGGATAGCAATGGAAATATCTGGATCGGAACACATTTTGGTGGATTAAGTTTATTCAATCCAAGAGACGAAACCTTTACGCACATTCAATCTGATGAGGACTCTGAAGCTGCAGTAAATGCCAACCATATTCATTCCATTATAGAAGATGGAGAAGGTAGACTTTGGATGGGTGGCAACAATGGCGGACTAATGCTTTTTGATATCCACACAAAAGAGTTTAAGTATTTTATACACAAAGATGGTGAAAACAGCATTAGCAACAACACTGTTAACAAAATTCACAAGGATCGCTTTGGCAACTTGTGGATCGGGACGATGTCGGGTCTCAATTACTTTGATACAAAAACTGAAACGTTTACAGTTTATAGAACTGAACATGGGCTACCCAACGAAACTGTCCTTGGAATTCTGGAGGACGACCAGGGAGATATTTGGGTGAGCACTAACAAAGGAATATCCGAGTTTAATATTGAGACAGGCAGGTTTAATAATTACGATATCTCAGATGGATTGCAATCTAATGAGTTTAAACTGAATGCTTCTTGGCGGAGTAGAACGGGTGAAATGTTTTTTGGTGGAAATAATGGTTTTAATGAATTTCTCCCCGACAGCATTCTTAAAAAATCGTTTGACGCCGCTCTTGTTCTCACAAGTTTTCAACTCTTCAATAACCCTGTTCCGATTGCAGATTCGATGCACAAAGAATCTCCCTTAAAGAAAAGTATTACGGAGACGGATGCGGTTTCAATTTTGTATGATCAATCGGTTGTAACTTTTGAATTTGCCGCATTGGATTACACATTTTCGGGCAAAAGAAAATACAACTATTACCTTGACGGATTTGATGACTCTTGGAACAAGACAACGACAAACCACAGCGCAACCTACACTAATCTTAGTCCAGGAGAATATGAATTCAAAGTAATATCTATTGACGATCTGGGCAACCCTTTGGATAATATTCGTTCGATAAAACTAACTATTATACCTCCGTTCTGGATGACCTGGTGGTTTAGGGCAATCTGTATATTAATAATTATAGGTGCTATTGTGGCATTCATCCAGATGCAAATACGAATAATCAAAAGCAGGGAGCGAGCCGGACGTCTGATATTTTCAACACAAGTTGAACGGACGGCTCGGATTGAAGCTGATAAAGCCAGAATGGAAGCTGACAAGTCAAACCAGGCGAAGAGCATTTTTTTGGCCACCATGAGTCATGAGATACGAACGCCTATGAACGGGGTGATTGGAATGGCCTCGCTTTTAGCAGAGACAAAATTGAATAGTGAGCAGCGTGAGTATACGGATACTATTAGGAGTTGTGGTGAAACCCTGCTTTCTGTAATTAATGATATTCTTGATTTCTCGAAAATTGAATCAGGAAAAATGACGTTGGAGAACAATGATTTTGATTTACGCAGTTGCATTGAGGAGGTATTGGATTTATTTGGAAACAAAGCTACCAAAGCAGGTATAGACCTTGTGTATCAAATGAATTATAATGTACCCAGTCAGATTGTTGGTGATAGTTTGCGAGTGAAGCAAGTACTTATAAATCTTATCGGCAACGCTGTTAAGTTTACCCATCGCGGTGAGGTATTCGTTGGTATCAGTCTTCTTCACCTGGATGAAGGAAGTTGCACACTCACTTTCGAGATACGAGATTCCGGAATTGGCATTCCGAAAGAAAAAATCGAGATGCTTTTTAAATCATTTTCACAAGTCGACTCTTCTACTACACGAAAATATGGAGGCACGGGTCTTGGCCTTGTGATAAGCGAAAAATTAGTGGGCTTGATGGGGGGATCTATTAAAGTTGAAAGCGAGGAGGGTAAAGGAAGTAAATTTTCATTTTCTATTAGTGCCGGTTTGAGTGTGAAATCCATCCCTACCTATATTACGCATAATGTGTCTGCTATTGCAGGAAAAAAAGTTCTGATAGTAGACGATAATGAAACCAACCGAGATGTTTTAAAAGGACAACTTGAGCATTGGAAGTTAATTAGCCGGCAAGCAAAATCAGGCAAGGAAGCCCTCGACATTATGTCTTCAGAGTCTGATTTTGATCTAATTATTACCGATATGCAGATGCCTGAAATGAGTGGCGAGCAACTCGCCATATCAATAAAGAATTCGCATCCCAATATCCCTATCATTCTATTAAGTTCAATGGGCAACGAGCAAGGGTCAACCCATTCTAAATTGTTCTCCTCCATATTAACGAAGCCCGTAAAACAGGGAAAGTTGTGTCAGCAAATTGTGAGCGGCTTACGCAACGTTGGCGAATCGAGACAGAGAAAGAGAGAGACGCCATCCGAAACACTTTTACCCGTTGATTTCGCCAATCGATATCCCATGCGTATTCTTATAGCCGAAGACAATCCTGTTAACCAAACCATTACAAAGCGCGCGTTAAGTAAGCTTGGGTATGAAGCGGAAATTGCTGCCAACGGAAAGCTTGCCCTTACGCAAGTAATGCTAAATAGATACGACTTGATTCTGATGGACGTGCAAATGCCCGAGATGGA
>JBBRKB010000398.1:0-3897 GCA_038218385.1 Cytophagales bacterium
AGATTAGGAAAATGGCAACAGAAAGGGATTTTGAATTATTAGACGACTATCTGTCTAACAAAATGGATGGATCAGCGCGTACCCAGTTTGAGCAACAAATGGCATCGGACAGTGGACTGAAAAATGAATTTGGTTTTCAGCAAAGGCTTGTTGATGGTGTGAAGCAAGCGCGAGCGAGCGAACTAAAAGCCATGCTTAACAATATAATCGTTCCACCCGTGCAAACTGGCGCAACCATTGCCAAGATTTTAACCTTTGTGTTTATTGCCGGCACAGTGGGCACTGGCCTTTATTATTGGGTGCGTGATGTGGAAACAAATCAGCAGGTACAATCATCTCAGACCATAACAACACCTGCTGTTGAAGAAATTGAAGCGCCAAGCAAAGAAACCATAACGGCTTCACCAGAAATAAAATCTGAGGAGTCCATGGAAGCGACTGCAGAGACTCAGATAGAACAAAAAGAAATTCCAAAAAAAGAAAATACTCAGACCAAGGCGTTGCCGGTTAAGAAGCCAGCCTTAAAACCCTATGACCCTACAAAGGAATTGGACAGTGCGGATCCTAATCAAGATAGGGTAACAGAAGAAATATCGAAACCTTCTATCGCCGCGTCTTCTGTTCAGGTAGAAACCGACAATAGCAATAAGAAATTAAATTTTCACTATCTGTTCAATGACAACAAACTATTGTTGTACGGTTCATTTGAAAAAGATCTCTATACCATTCTGGAGTTCTTCGACAATAATAAACGCACTGTGTTTCTGTATTATAATTCCAACTATTATCTACTTGATGAATCGAAGGACAAGCCCACGCCTTTGAAGGCCTTAACTGATCCATCACTACTGAAAAAACTACGCGAATACAAAACAAATTGATACGTAAGCGAAGCAAAGTCATACAAAAGACGGTCTCATGGCCGTCTTTTTTGCATTTTTAAAGGTATTAGAGGGTTAAATACTTTCATTTAAAACCTAGCATGCTTAATTTTAAATCTCGTAGAGGGCTTTATTTTTTTCTTATACCGGAAATTTCCTTTGCACCACTATTTTAATCGAATGCTATTCCTACTCTGGCAACAGAAGGAATACATAAAATTGTTTCACTTTTAAACTTAACAGATTATGAAGATCAAATTTTTTATGACTGTCATTCTTGGCACAATGTGGTTGGGCTCGTGGGCACAGGAAGAATCGGCAGCCGTTAGTGATGATGACTTGAAACGCTATGCCGTGATGATGGACTCGATAGATGAAATGCGTATTAGCTTGTTGGCAGAAATTTCTGAAATGGTAAAAACGAATGAGAAAATAACGGTAAGCCGGTACAATGATTTATTCAAGATCATTGATGATCAAGATAAACTGGCTGCAGAAAACGCGACACCTGAAGAAATTGCTGCTATAAAAGCAGTGCAAGCGCGCAAAGATGAGGGAACAACCGAAATCAATGATGCCTTTAAATCCCTGGCGAAAGAATATGTGGGCGCATCAACATACAATAAAGTAAAGAAAGCGTTGACTGCTGACACCGCAGCAAAATCAAAATACCAGGCCATGCTGGATGAACTGAAGGCCGACAACGGTGGCTGATAAAACAGTTCAAAATCCATTTTATAATGCCCGATACTGTCGGGCATTATTTTTTTTATCTTTGCCGTACTTTTTACTTCAATACTTAATTCATAAAAACAATGAGCCTCCAATTTCCTCCAGGTTTCATTTTTGGTACTAGTACTGCTTCTGCGCAAATTGAAACTGCCATAGCGCACGACTGGCATGGAGTTTTGTCTCGTGATGGTCAAATTTTTAACCGAACCACCGATCATGAATTAAATTTTCAAGATGATGCAAACATTATTGCTTCCCTTGCACCTAATTATAGAATGGGTCTTATGTGGAGCAAACTACAAACAACTCCCCTGGCGGAATTCGATAAGGAGGTAGCATCACAATACCACGAACTTCTGACTGATCTTACAAACCGCGGTATTAAAATTATGATGGTCCTTCATCATTTTACCAATCCCCTATGGTTTGTAAAAACAGGTGGTTGGGAAAATGAAAAAAATATTCCGCTGTGGCTTGATTTTGTTAAAAAACTCGTTGACGAATTTGGTCACTATGTGGTGTTATGGAATACCTTCAACGAGCCAAACGTATACGTAAACAATGGCTGGATATTGGCTGCCTTCCCTCCTTTCAAACATAATATTTTTAAAGCTGTCACGGTTATCAGAAATATGGGAAAAGCCCATGACCTAGCTTATGACATTATAAAAGAAAAATTCCCCGATCATCCCGTTGGCACCTCACACAACGCCACACTTTTCGAACCTCACAATGTACTCGGTGTGTTACCGGCAAAAATATCAGACCTCTGGCACATGGAATTTATTCCTCGCTATTTTGCGAAAATGGATTTCTTTGGCATGAGTTACTATGCACGCGTTACCCACGATCCATTCCCCATCACGTTCATGGACTCTCCCAAGAAAATTTTGAAATACAACAAAGAGCATGACGACATGTGGGAATATTATCCGGATGGAATGCGAACATGCATTCTTCGGTATTGGAACCAATATCAAAAGCCCATTATTATAACCGAGAATGGCGTATGTTCAAGCGATGATAGATTGCGTGTTCGCGCGATCAAAGATTATATGACCATCATTCATACCTTGATAGCAGAAGGCGTGGACATTCGTGGCTACTACCACTGGAGTGCATGGGATAATTTTGAATGGAACCTCGGCCCTACCTATCGCTTTGGACTTTATGCATGCGATCTGGAAACAAAGGTAAAAACGAAGCGGCCGAGTGCCGATCTGTATTCCAAACTTGCCTACAGTAATGAATTGCACTCGGATGTTGAACTTCCCATTACAGATTCTATTTCTTTGAACTAAAAAAGTATTATTTTTACCTTTCTAAATTCAGTAAGGTTGAAAAACAAAGTTTCTGGGCTATTTTTAGGGCTTATTCTAGTGAGCCTACCTGGTATAGGGCAATCGCTTGTGATGAGGGATAAGACAACTTCAGCTGTCGACCGTTTGTACACCCTTTGGGATTTCACCCATTTCACGAAAAACATACCCTTCTCATTAATCATTAAAGAATCCAATTTTACTGGAGTCAATCATGCTGGTGATGAAACCGAGTGGACCATCATTAATAATTTTTCTTTCGGCAAAGACCGCGGCAATACACCTATGATTGCAGACCTGAATGCCTTACATCCTTTTTTTCGGGACAAAATTACTGAGCTTATTTATAGATGCCATAAAAAAGGAATTGAACTTGCCATTGTTGAATCGTATCGCACACGTGCCAAGCAAGCTGAGTATTTTAGCATGGGCAAAAGATATACACGCTCTGCAGGTGGCAAATCAAAACATCAGTATGGCCTTGCCGTGGATCTTGTTCCCATCGTTAAAGGTGAACCGATGTGGGATAATAAAATTCTCTGGAAAAAAATAGGTGTGATCGGTGAAAGCCTAGGCCTACGCTGGGGAGGCCGATGGCGCAGTATCTATGACCCTGCCCATTTCGAATGGACAGGCGGTCTTTCGGGATCTCACCTTGCCAATGGAATTTATCCTTTGATTCCAAACTATCCCTGTCTGGAAGAAGATATAGAACAATTAAAAAAAGAATGGGCTAAATTGGAGGAAGACCAAAGTGTATTTATACAGGCATCAAAAAATTCTGAGACAGACGTTTCGAACACCAATTAGTTAATACATCACTTCATTTTCTTTTTCTTCTCTTCCGCTTTTTCTTCGTCTCTCTTCACAAGGTATTTCACCATTTCTTTTATTAAGGGAATAGGGAGAGGTTCGTCCATAAGAAATTTCATAGTGCCCTTGGATGCCTGATACATTTCAAGTGC
>JBBRKB010000399.1:0-3895 GCA_038218385.1 Cytophagales bacterium
AGTAAATGGTGCTGTCTGGAAAAGAGAGCCGGTATTCAAATCCTAAATCGTTGAGGTGAGTAAATTTTTCTTCCCCACTGGAGCTTCTTACCAAATTCTTCAGGCTATCAATCCTCGAAAAATTCTGTGCCGATACGCTCAGCACACAAAAACACAACGGAAGAAAATATAGTAGTCGAGGCACTATCCTATCTGTAGATTATCAAAAATTAGGAGAAGGTCTTATACGAATCAAATGTACAAGAAAAGACCTGATTTCCTCAAAAATGTTAAAAGGATTATGCACTTACGTGTGTGGTATTAGTCCGTCTCGAGATAGTCAAGGTCACGAGAAAAAGTCTCTCCAATTAAGCGAAGTGAAAGTAAGGCAATGACAATAGTAATCATACCCACTGCCAAGGCCCCATAGATAATGCCCAGCTTCTCTCCGTAGTGAGGAGAAAGCATTTCACGTAAAAATTTAAAAAGGAATGTAATGGGAATAACGGTACCTCTAATAAAGTTGGGCACTGTGGTAGCTACGGTTGCGCGTAAATTGGTACCAAACTGTTCTGCGGCAATGGTAACAAAAAGCGCCCAATACCCGATGCCAAACCCTAAGCAAAAACAGGTCATGTAAAAAAAGTCTGCAGTCTTGATGGGAGCCCACAGGTAGAGAAGGATGAATAGAAAAGTGAGTAAAATAAAAAGCATAACAACTTTCTTTCTTGATCCTATCCATTGACTAAGCAATCCGCTGCTCAGGTCACCCAAGGCCAAACCTAAGTAACTATACATAACTGCTTCACCTGCTTTGATTACTTCGGTGTAGCCGAGCATGGTTCCAAACTCAGGTGAAAAAGTAATGAGGATGCCAATGGTATACCAAATGGGCAGGCCAATAAGGATACATCCGACAAATCGTTTGAGTCTTTCTTTTTTTCTGAAGATTTGAAAAAAATCTCCGCGATTTACAACCTTCTGTTTTAGGTTTTCAAACATGCCCGATTCAAATACACTCACACGCATGATCAACAGCAACAATCCTAAACCGCCTCCAATAAAATAGCACGTTTGCCATTCGAAATGGCGTGAAATAAAATTCGCCAGCACAGCGCCAAACAATCCTACCGTTGCCACAATGGCCGTTCCATATCCACGAAGTTTCACAGGCAATGTTTCCGATACTAACGTAATGCCGGCGCCTAACTCTCCCGCCAGCCCTATCCCTGCAATGAAGCGCAGTATAGCATACTGTGTGACGGTGACAACAAACCCATTAGCAATGTTGGCCAATGAATACAATAAGATAGAGCCAAACAAAACAGAAAGCCGCCCGCGCTTATCGCCCATGATGCCCCAGATAACTCCTCCAATAAGTAAGCCGCCCATCTGCACCTGCAATAGAAATTCTCCTTGACTGAACTGCTCAGCATCTGTGGTGACACCCAATGTGCTAAGGCTTGTTTTACGAATGATACTAAAAAGTAATAGATCATAGATGTCGACAAAATAACCGAGTGCAGCAACAATCACAGGTATGCTTAGCAATTGTTTCAATTCTGATTTTGTCAGCGCCATGCGTAATTAAAAATTAATTATTTTTCTGCTAAAAAGGTACCAGGCAATAGCACCAAACACAGGCGCAAGGATAACGATGACAATCCACAGAATTTTCTTTTCCATCTCCTTGTCACTTTTCAAAATATCAAGCACGGCAAAAATGTCTAAGACAAGTACTAGTAAGGGGCCAATTCGAAACATAGGTTAAAAATTAATTACTCTCCAAAAGTTTAAACAACTCATCAAGATCAGGTGTGATGATGATCTCAGTTCTTCTATTCTTCTGTTTGTTCTGCGGTGTATCATTTCCCGCCAAAGGCAAGTATTCACCTTTGCCCGATGCTGTGATCTGCTTAGGTGCAACACCGGCATTTGTGAGTATACGCGTGATGGCTGTAGCACGCATCACACTTAAGTCCCAATTGTCTTGCATGTATTGTGATTTTTTAGAGATCGGTACATTGTCGGTATGTCCTTCTACGGTAATGTTAATGTCTTTTTGATCTTTAATCGCTTTGGCCAATTGCTGCAAAGCACCCACACCTTTTTGGTCTACATCAATACTTCCCGATCCAAAAAGCAATTGCTCGGCGAGGCTCACATACACTTTTCCGTTTCGTACCTTCACCGTGAGGTCACTCTCTTTGAAATTCAACAACGCATTGGTGATCCGGTTTCTTAGGTCGGCCACCGCTTTATCTTTTCGCGCAAGCACTTCTTCCAATTCGCGTACTTTACGTTCGCGCTCATCGAGGCTTGTGCTCAGTGAATCGTTTATTCTTCTTGTTTTGCTTAAGCTTTCCTGAATACCGAGCAATTGCTCTTTCTGTTGTTCCATGTCACGGTTTAGTTTTCCGCTGCTGTTGACCAGGTTTTTATAATAGGTGTCTAGCTGTGTGAATTCTTTGTCCAACTCAGAAAGTTTCTTGCTGGCTGCCCTTACTTCCTGGCCCAGGTTGGTGGTATCCGATTTAAGTTTTGAAAGTTTATCCTGTAAATCGCTTAGCTCACTATTCGCTTTCTCCAGTTGCGTATTTCGGTCTACCAGGTCTGCATCGGTTCTTATTTTTTGGGCGAGAAGCTCATCATATTTCTTTTTGGTAACAATACAAGAGGAGAGGAAAAGGGTAACGGATAAAAAAATGATTGTTCTTAGCATACTAAAAAGTTTATATTGAACTATTATCGAAGATTGATCAACGTTTATTCACTTAAATCAAAATCAGATTCGAAAGTAAATATTTTTCTTTAACAATTTCATTTGATTTAAAATATAAAACTATGGAAGGTATGCTAAAACCCGATGCGCTAAAAGGAAAGACGTACATCATCACCGGTGGCGGAACAGGGCTCGGCAAATCAATGGGCAAATATTTTCTGGAACTTGGCGCCAATCTGGTGATTACAAGTCGCAAGAAAGAAGTGTTGGACAAAAGCGCTGAAGAGCTACAAAAAGAAACGGGTGGCAAAGTATTGGCCATTGCCTGCGATGTGCGCAAGTATGAAGAGATTGAAAATGTAATCAAAGAAACAGAAGCCACCTTTGGACAGATCAATGGAGTATTAAACAACGCCGCAGGAAATTTTATCAGCCCGACAGAACGATTGTCCCATCGTGCTTTTGATATTGTAGTCGACATCGTGTTAAGGGGAACCTACAACATGACATTGGCCGCTGGAAAAAACTGGATACACAAAAAACAAGCGGGTACATTTCTGAACATTGTCACTACGTATGCATGGACAGGATCCGGATATGTTGTTCCCTCCGCTTGCGCAAAAGCAGGTGTGTTGGCACTTACACGATCACTTGCTGTTGAATGGGCGAAGTTTAATATCCGAAGCAACGCCATTGCACCGGGCCCCTTCCCTACTGAAGGAGCATGGAGCCGCTTGCTCCCAGGTGACCTGGTAAAAAAGTTTGACCCTGCTAAACGTATTCCACTTCAACGTGTAGGCGAACATCAAGAGTTGGCCAACCTGGCAGCGTATCTAATGTCAGATTATTCTGCTTATGTAAATGGAGAAGTAGTGACCATTGATGGTGGAGAATGGTTGCGCAATGGTGGGGAGTTCAGTCATTTGGAAATGATACCAGATGAAATGTGGGATAGTTTGGAGAAGTCGCGCGATAAGTAGAACCTCCATCACATTTTTATTACTTTCGCATCCAGATAAATGAGAAAAATTTGAAATGACGTTTAATGATTTTCTGAACGATAAAATTTCTGCACGCAGGGAGAATGGATTGCTCAGGTCATTGGGAGCGGCTAACCCCTTACCAAAAGATTTTGCTTCCAATGATTACCTCGGGCTGGCCCATTCAAGTGAGTTACAGAAAAGAATTCACGAA
>JBBRKB010000400.1:0-3893 GCA_038218385.1 Cytophagales bacterium
AATATCTTCAAATGGTGCTTGTTTGTAATTTCCACTGTCGTAAGGCAAAACACTAAGGCCATTATAAGATGATTTATTTTTCCACATCCACTTGCCAACAATTTGCCAGTCATCTTTCAAAATTGAAACTGTTGCCGACACATTGTTTGCATTGCAACCTCTCCTGAATCCATTTTGTACCCACTCACCATTAAACTTCTTTATTCTCTCCAATAAATTCATGACACTTTCTGTTCGCAAAATACTTTCTTCAGGAGCTTGCTGCGGAATTACAATTATCGCCTGGTTGCTATTCAAGAGATCAACTTCGAGAAGTTCGGGATGCTGGTTGGAGAGATATGAATACAATGCTTCATTTTTTCCAATTCGTATTCTTCGCAAATAGAAATCATTGTGCCACGCATGAATCCCAGAAGATGTTCCGAGTACCAGCGATGTTGTTCCGGATGGCTTAATGGTTGTACAACGTGCAGCAAATTCAATATTGATTTTGCCGGATGTATAAATATTCATTTTCCTGGCCACTTCCGCAGTTTCACGCAGGTCATATTCTTCAATTTTACGACTGGCTATTCCAGTCATACCAACACCAATTAGCGCATCTTGCTGAGTAGTATTCCTCCATTCAGCGCGCAAGTAATGAAAGTCGGTGAAACCCGCCTGCAAGGTTCCAAAAAAAGCAGCGGCTTGCGCTCGCTCATTAAGATCTTCCTGACTTCTAATATCTGAAACATTGACTTCGCATAGGTTGCAAAATTGAAATGGACGCAGGGCAATCTCGCAGCATGGATTAGTGCCCCAGTCAATATCATTTGTGAAATAAAATCCCGGTTCACCACTGCCCGACAATTCTATTTTCTTCCACAGGTTGCAAAATTGTGAATAGGTTGTGCTCTCACGTGAAAGCACTACAGAGTTGTTCGCCCTTCCACGCTGCTCATTGAACTCCCACCAATTTCCAAATTTGCAAGTGAGCATTTCTTCATCTTCAAGAGAGAATAGAGAAATCATGGCAGATCTTCTGATTCCTCCGGCAAGAACAGCGTTGGCCAGATGGCACATAATGTCATGACATTCCAACGGCGTTAATTTTTCTCCGTCATGTTTCCGCTCGAGCATGGCTTGTACTTTATGTACGCATAGTTGCAGCGGTTCAGGTCCTGGTGCTTTTCCTCCGGCAGTCACAAGCCGGGCTCCCTTTGGACGAATGTCCGAAAAATCAAAATCGGGTTGATACTCGCTTAGCCCGAAATTCGCTTTCATCAATACTTTGATTGCATCAGCCCATCCCTCCAGGCTATCACCTACCAGAAATTTTTTTTTCTTATTAGCCTTCTGTATCCAGGGCAATTTTTCTACATGATGAAATTGAACCGAGTATCCTACACCCGTTCCACCAAGAAGGAGAAACATTGTTTCTGAGAACGTCCGAATATCGTCAACGGGAAGGTACGCACAATTATAAATACGACTGTGATTGCGAGTAATAGCCGATCCGGCAAATTGCATGGCGCGCATAGAAGGCAATACTTTTCTATCGTAAACAAATTTCATCCAATGCGCGATCTCATCATTGATATGGGGATACTTCTCCAACATCATATTTTCATACCGCCGGCATATTTCTGGCCATGACTCCCTGCGCGAAAATTCGGGCAAGTACCGAGCATACTTCATGTATACAATAATATCACTGAGAATTTGTTGATTAAGATTCAAAGGGAAATGTGTTTATGATTTATAAAATGCAAAAAAATATGCTGTCGATACCGGCATTTCAACTAGCGCGTGATCAACTTATACGCCCTCAATTGATGGATTGCATCTTCGCCTTCGGAAACAGAATGTTATTTTCAATGTGAATGTGTTGCATCAAGTCGTTGTCAAATTGTTCAAGCATTACATACATCATTCTAAAAGTCGGGCAGGCATGTGCCGGTGGTGTGAAGTTTTGTGTGAGATTGCGGATGGATTTTATCAATTCACCGGCATTTTCATGTTCGTGTTCCATCGCTTCAATTGGGAATGCTAAATACTTACTATCATCTGCTTCGGGATGCTGCTGTGATTTCCGGCTGAATAGACTTCGCATAGCCGGAAAAAAAACGTTCTCTTCTTTAGGCAAATGATCTAATAGCGCTTCGGAAAGATTCCTAAAGTCATCACGAAGGAACAATAGGTTCGGACTGTCGGCACCATGAGCATCACAAACTTTGTCGATGAGTTGTTGTATCTGGGGTATTGACGAGCGAACATATTCATGATGATGCTGAAGGATAAAATCAATAATCAAAGGAACATCCCAACTATTAAAATTCATTCTGTTGTATGATTCATGATTCGACTGTACCTGCATGATCTCATTCCAAACGGTAGCTGGATCTACATCCAACTTCCTGCACACTTCAGCAAATGGTTTTTTACCTCCACAACAGTAGTCCAGATTATATTTCTGAAGTATTCCTAATGCTTGTGGAAATTTCAAAGCAACATCAGCCATTGAGAGGTTGGTCATATCGAGTTGTTCATCAGTAGTTGTCATATGCGTATTTGTTAAATTAATGTATCAAAGTTGTGACAATCTGTACTATAGATGGTATGATTCAAGTCATAACAAAACCAAGTTTTGCTATAACATGAGACAGAAGAAGAACTCCCGTCATCATCACCTTAATCAATAATAAGTGCGTTCAAATACGTAGTTGTGGAATCAATCAAATGCTGCTTTCTCAAGTGCTTCCGGATGATTTGGGTGTGCAATATCAATAGGTGCTTTGGCTCGCTGAAGCATGTTCTTGCCATAGAGATAGACAATCCCGTATTCTGTTACAATGTAATGGACATCTTTGTGAAGCGGCTCCATTAAATACCGCATCTTCAGGTCATACTAAATAAAAAGGATAATTTCCTTAATGCTCTCACCATTGAAACGGCACCCCCGTCTTCTTTGAAACTTGTTTCAAATCATTTACAACATTCTCTATCAACGGGATTCCTTCCTTGCTTCGTTTTTGTTCTGCTGCATGTTCAGGATCACCAGGAATTAACACAGCATCATGACCTGGTGATGGCTTGGTCTGACGGAATACTTCTATCCAATGATCGATGCGTTTCTTAAACACATCCACATCTTCGAAGCCATCTATTTCCATAGCACCAAAAAAATGACCGATACCTTTTCCTACACTTTGTTTAGGCGCAGCTTCAAACAAAGCAAAGGGTGGCGCAAAGGGACCCCAGTTGGCACCGCTTAACACACAACATAAAATGTCAACCATAGATGAAAGTGCATAGCCCTTATGTCCGCCCATCTCACGGGTAGAACCCAAGGGTAAGAGCCCTCCCTTATAAACATCTTTTGGATCTGTGCTCAACTCCCCTTTCTCATTGATCATCCAACCTAACGGAACATCTTTTCCTTCACGTTCTGCTATTTCTAATTTTCCAAAAGCAACAACACTGGTGGCCATGTCAATGACAATCGGTGGATTTTTATAACCCGGAAATGCAATGCTGATGGGATTGGTTCCCAACCTTCGCTCAGCGCCCCACAGCGGCACTACAATTTTTGAAGAGTTGGTCATAGACCATCCGATCATGTCGCGCTTCAATGCCTGTAACGAATAATACGATGCGATGCCATAATGATTGGTATTACAAACACTCACCCATCCCGATCCAAATTGTGCAGCCTTGTCCATGGCAATGGCATTGGCCTTCGGCCCTACAACCAGACCCAGACCACTATCGCCATCAACAGTTGCTACGCTTTTTTTCTCGCGAATAATTTTAACATGGGGATTAGGATTTATCCTGCCAATGGCAAACATATCAACATACGTCTTAAGTCGGGCGACACCATGCGAATCAATTCCGCGTAAGTCAGCGGTACT
>JBBRKB010000401.1:0-3886 GCA_038218385.1 Cytophagales bacterium
GTAAGAACCCGGATACTCTTTGATCTGCTTATCCTCTATGTACCAAATCTTATTTGCAATCTGACTAACAAAATGTCGGTTGTGGGAGATCACAACAAAAGTTCCTTTGTATTGTTGAAGTGCCTGAATCAAAATGTTTTCCGAAATAAAATCCAAATGGTTGGTTGGCTCATCGAGCAAGAGAAAGTTAGCTTCTGAAATCAATGTTTTGGCCAATGCTACCCTCGACTTTTCACCACCCGACAATACTTTTATTTTTTTGAATACATCTTCATCTGAAAATAAAAAGCACCCCAGTACATTCCGCAGTTCTTGCTCGGTTTTTCCAGAGCCTGCTTGTTTCAATTCTTCAAGAATTTCATCTTCTGCATGGAGGTCTTCAAGTTGGTGCTGTGCGTAAAATGATTTTATAAAATTATACCCATGGACACTCTCGCCTTCAATGATCTCAACGCCATCAATGATGCGCAACAAGGTTGATTTACCTTTACCATTGGCACCGATAAGCGCAATCTTATCGCCACGTTCTATTGACACCGTGGTGTTCCGTAAGATTTCAAGATCACCATACGATTTCGATACCTCATTCAAGGTAACAATGTACCGACCGGGCTGCTGGCTGAATTGGAATTTGAAGTTAACAGCAGCGGTGTCATCAACAATTTCCTCGATCATATCCATGCGCTCAAGTGACTTTACCCGGGATTGAACCTGCTTCGACTTTGTCGCCTTTGCACGAAACCTTTCAATGAAACGCTCCGTCTGTTTTATCTTTTGTTGTTGGTTATCAAAAGCGTTTTGTTGTATTTCCGAGCGTTGCTCTTTCTCCTGGATGTAGTATGAATAATTTCCTTCATATGACACCAACTGGCCATTGGTAACTTCTACGGTTTTTGTAATAACATTATCCAGAAAACGCCTATCGTGGGAAACAATGATGACGGCACCTTCATAATTACGCAAATAATTCTCCACCCATTCAATAGACGGTAAGTCCAGGTGATTGGTAGGCTCATCCAACATGAGCAACGAAGGTTTTTCTAAAAGTAATTTGGCCAGCATTACGCGCATGCGCCATCCACCGGAAAATTCTTTTAGCGGTCTGTGTAAATCTTTAGTAGCAAAGCCTATACCTTCCAAAATTTCTTCTGCCTTGGATTGCATGGTATAGCCATCCAGGTGTTCAAATTTTTCCTGGAGTTTGCTTAATTTTTCAACCAGCTCATCGGAATAATTTTGCTCTAGTTTTTTGATCACAACCTCAAGTTGGCGTTGGGTATCTACCGCCTCTTTAAAGGCCTCCATAGCAACGGTGAGGATAGAATCATCCGTTTGGTAGGAGAGAAGATCCTGGTTTAAAAACCCTATAGAGCACTCATTGCTCATGGAAATGGTGCCTTCCGACACTTTCAGTTCACCATCAATTATTTTAAGCAAGGTAGATTTTCCTCTGCCATTTAAGCCAATGAGCCCAATTTTGTCTTTGGGCTTAACAAACATACTGGCGTTTTGATATAAGGCTCGTCCGCCAATGAAGTAAGAAATGTTTGTTATGGAGATCATGGCCGCAAAAATATCAGGAATTATCAATGTATCCAGTCTGAAAGGCATTTTTGACCCACCTATTTCCTTTTATGGAAAATTCATTCGAAATGCCGTGATTAATGGCCAAATTTGAAAGAAACGTATTGTAAATTGTTCATCGCCAAGCTGTGATGATGATAATTGTAAATGAAGATCAATGTTATTAAAACTAACTATAGCCAAATGAAAACCCCCATTCTTTTAATTGTTGTTGCTTTAGCCTTCGCATGCAGCTCTGAAAGTTCAAAACCTCCCTTGAATGTTGAAGGTGGTGAAAGTGCATTAACGGAGTATTCGAAAAGCCTGCCCTTAGATAAGCTCAAACTTCCGGAAGGATTTACCATTGAGGTATATGCAGAAGTGGATGGTGCTCGCTCTATGATCATGAGTCCTTCTGGTGTTTTGTTTGTTGGAAATAAAAAGGCTGAAGGAAATGTGTATGCCATTGTGGATACAGATGGTGACCACAAGGCCGACAAGCGCTGGACAGTTGATACCAAAATGAACATGCCACTTGGTGTTGCCTTTAAAGATGGTGACTTATATGTAGCGGAAGTGAACCGGATATTGAAATACGCATCCATTGAAACATCTTTACAAACTCCGCCTGAGCCTGTCGTGATTAACGATAGTTATCCAACAGAAACCCACCATGGGGGAAAATATATTGCCTTTGGCCCCGACGGAAAACTATATGTGCCGGTAGGGGCGCCTTGCAACATCTGCGAACCAGAAGAAATTTTTGCTACCATCACGCGCATGAATGCAGATGGAACAGAGCGGGAAATTTTTGCCAAAGGAATCCGTAACACCGTTGGATTTACCTGGCATCCCACAACAAAAGAAATGTGGTTCACCGACAATGGCCGCGATATGATGGGTGATGATGTTCCGTTTTGTGAGTTAAACCTTGCGCCTAAGGCAGGGATGCATTTCGGTTATCCGTATTGCCATCAAGGGGATGTTGCCGATCCGGAATTTGGCGACAAACATCCATGCTCTGACTTCACACCGCCAGTTGATAAATTGGGGCCGCATGTGGCACCACTTGGTGTTAAGTTTTATACGGGCAAAATGTTTCCAGAAAAATATCAAAGCAACATATTTTTAGCGGAGCATGGCTCATGGAACCGGACAAAGAAAATTGGCTATAACGTGACCTTCGTTACGTTGGATGGAACCGACAAAGTAAGTGGCCATGAAGAATTTATCAGTGGTTGGCTAGATGAAGAAGCGCAAGAGGCTTGGGGACGACCTGCCGATGTGTTGTTGCTTGATGATGGATCACTCCTTATATCAGATGATAAAGCCAATGTGATTTACAGAGTTTCGTATAAAAAGTAAAAGGATTTCATGCGGTTGATTTTCTTAACATTCTTTAGTGTATCATACATGGGTTGCATGGCGCAACAGACTCTAGTTGCGCCACCTGTTGTAGTAAAACAAGTTGACCATAGTTCGATAAAAAATCAAGCAGCTACGGGTACCTGTTGGAGCTTTTCAACAACCTCCTTAATCGAATCGCAGGGAACACATGATGGGCTTGATCCTGTTGATATTTCTGAAATGTTTACCGTGCGAAATATTTATATGGAGAAGGCAAAGAACTATGTGCTCAGACAAGGTAAAGCACAGTTCGGAGAAGGTGGCCTTGGTCATGATGTAATCCGTGCTATTGATCGCTACGGTGCTGTGCCTGAGAATATTTATTCAGGACTATTGCTGGATCAAAAAAATCATGATCATAAGCAGCTCGCACCCATACTGAAATCTTTTCTTGATTCATTGCTTGCTAAGAGACCCATCAGGGAAGGATGGATTCAAGAGTACACCACCCTTTTAAATAATTACCTGGGAAAAGTACCCGATTCTTTTATCTATCATGAGAAAATGTATACACCAAAAGCATTTGCTCAAGAGGTATTACATTTCAATGCGCAAGATTATGTATACCTCACATCCTTTACGCACCATCCGTTTTATAAATCTTTTGTTCTTGAGGTGCCTGACAATTTTTCCAACGGTGAATATTATAATGTTCCCTTGAATGAACTCATGTCAGTGGTAGAGGGAGCGATACAAAATGGTTATTCGGTAATGTGGGATGCGGATGTTAGCAATACGGACTTTAGGCGGAAAGACGGATATGCCATGGCAACAAAAGAAGATAACAAAAATAAGGCGATAGACCCCGATCAATCTGAAGTTGAGTACAATCAGGAGATACGACAAAAACTTTTTGAAAACCTAATGACTGAAGACGATCACCTCATGCACATTGTTGGTTTAGAGAAGAGTAAAA
>JBBRKB010000402.1:0-3884 GCA_038218385.1 Cytophagales bacterium
ATGCGTCATCACGCTCAGCAATTTTTTCCATGCTTCACTTTCGTTTCTGTTCAGGGTTTCTTCAATGTTCTGTAGTACGATCAGCTTAAACGAATGGTCCTCCAATTCGAAAACGGTATCAGAAATGAGGACTTTCAATGTTTCCTGCCGCAGTTCCAAAGTCACTGAAGCGGTATTGGAGTGGTAGGTTTCAAACAACTCATCATAGATTTTAGGCCTTCTTTTTTCAATAAAACTTATGTTTTTGAACGAAGGGAAATCGAGCGTCTTTAAAAAGGAATCGTTGCTCCAAAGCACATCGCCGCTCTCTACATTATAAGCGATGATTCCAATATTGACCATCTCCAGTATTTTTTGGAGGTAAACAAATTGTGCCTGTCTTTCACTATCTATCGCCTTAATGGTTTTATTGACAAGATTAAAGCCTTTGTGAAGCTCGCGGATATCTTGCGGCCCTTTTGTTTCTACAAACCATCTTGAAAAGTCGCGGTATTTAACCGATTCAAAAAAATCGTCCACTTCCACAAAACGCTTGATCACAAACCGATAGAGATTGTACACAGCAATGATGGAGATGATGGCGCCTCCAATAATAGCATAAGTGTTGAACCAAGCAATGCCAAAAGCGAGAAGCGTTAAGGCTAAGAGCAAGCCCAAAACCCGAAGTGTAAGTAAAAACAGGTAGCTCTTATAGTTCATATTTATGGAGTCTGCGATAAAGTGCGGCACGGGTAATCCCTAATTCTTTAGCAGATTTGGAGATGTTTCCGTTGTTTTTTTCTATGACCGTAAGGATGGTGTTCTTTTCAAGTGTATCGAGATTGGTCTCGTTATGATTGATACTTACCTGTTGTTCAATGGCTGAAAAGGTTAAATCATCGGCCTCCAAGGTTTGGTGTTCTGCCATAATTATGGCACGTTCCAAGGCATATTGCAATTCGCGCACATTGCCACTAAAATGATGCTTTTTTAATTTCTGAATAAAACACGAGGACATGTTAAAAGCACTTTTGCCATACTTTTCAGCATAATAATCGATAAAATAATGGGCGAGGAGGGTGATGTCTGTGCCGCGTTCCCGTAATGGCGGAATCAAAACATCGACGGTATTGATGCGGTAAATTAAATCTTTTCTAAACCGGTCTTCATCGGCCAGATCGCTTATCGAAACATTGGTGGCACAAATTAACCGGATATCTACAGGGATAGGCTGATTGGCGCCCAAAGGCGTGACTTGTCTGTTTTGTAAAACCGTGAGTAAACGTGCTTGTTGTCTTAGTGTTATATTGCCTATTTCGTCCAGAAAAAGGGTGCCGCCATGGGCCGCTTCAAAGCGTCCCTTTCGGTCTTCACGGGCATCTGTAAAGGCGCCTTTTTTGTAGCCGAACAGTTCACTTTCAAACAACGTATCAGTTAAAGAACCGACATCTACTTTTACAAAAGGTTTGTTTTTGCGCAAGGAATTGTCATGGATCGCTTTAGCAATCAGGTCTTTTCCAGTCCCATTTTCGCCTAAAATAAGAATGTTGGCATCGGTTGGTGCTACCTTTTTCAGTTTGACAAACACATCTTGCATGGGGTCGCTTTCGCCGATAATCTTGGTGTCTGTATCTAAATTGAGATGTTTTGGCTGTTTCTTTTTCTGTTTTTCAACATGCTCTCTGATCGTCTCCAATATTTTCTCGTTCTGCCATGGTTTGACCAAAAAATCAGATGCACCTTCTTTTAGAGAACGGATGGCGAGATCGATATCTCCATAGGCAGTGATGAGGATGACGTCGATTTCCGGTTTTTGTTTTTTTATTTTGTTCAGCCAGAAAATGCCTTCGTTTCCTGTATTTACTAAACCGTTAAAATTCATATCCAGGATCACCACGTCAAATGCATGTTCCTGCATCAGACTTAAAATGGTGTTGGGATTTTTGTTGGTGACCACGGTTTTTACTTTTGATTTTAGCAAAAGCCTGAGGGCAATCAGAACATCCTCATCGTCATCGATGATTAATATGTTGGCGTTGGGTAGTAGCATAACTACAATATTAATAAATTCATGTCTTTTAATTAAGAATTCTTAAACCATAATTACTAATTAAAAAAACTGTGTCATGACCGAACAGTACCTGTCTTAAAACCGAACACTTTAAAAAGTCACACTCATTAATAAATAAATGATAATCAGTAAGTTATGTTTTTGGCATCATATTCAGTATATACTAATTGAAAAACAATACGCTATATGGATATCCAATTGGAAAAAAAACGATTCACAACTCAAAAATTACTCATCATAGGAGGCGCTATCCTTATAGTGGCACTAATCGTTTTTGTGATTTTCTCATCATTGGGAGGTTCAAAACTCAATGTGGAAAAAGAACGGATCAGCATGAATATGGTTGAAAACGGTGTTTTTCAGGAAAACATTCCCGTAAACGGCATCGTGCTGCCCATAACAACGATCTATTTAGATGCTTTGGAAGGTGGCAGGGTGGAAGAGAAAGGTGTTGAAGACGGTGCTATCCTCAAAAAAGGAGATCCTATTTTGAGACTTTCCAACACTGATTTAGAATTAAGTCTTGTCAACCAAGAAACCCAGGTTTACAATCTTTTGACTCAAATGCAGATCTCACAAAACGCAGCCCGACAAAACACCATCAACAAACTCAATCAATATACGGATGTGGAAAGCGGTTTGATAGAAGCCAAAAGAGTGTATGACCTGAATAGCAGACTGTACGAAAAGAAGGCAATTGGTAGACAGGACTTGATTAAGGCGAAAAATGAATACGACTATCAAAAAGAACGGATGCAGCTTTCCAAACAAATTCTGAGTCAGGATTCTATTGCGGTAAATCAAGAAAAAGGTCAGGTGCAAAGTAGTTATGCCCGAACCCAAAATGCACTTGAACTGATGCGAAGAAAGGTAGCCGATCTTGTTGTAAGAGCTCCAGTTGACGGACAGGTAACCTCTTTGGATGCTGAAATTGGCCAATCAAAAAACAAAGGCGAACGGTTGGGACAGATTGACGTTCTGAGCGGTTTTAAGGTGCGTGCTGATATCGATGAGCATTACATTTCCAGAATCTATAACGGACAGAAAGGTAGTTTCAACTTTGATGGAAAACCCTATCTGCTTACCATAAAAAAGGTGTACACACAGGTTGCCAATGGAAGGTTTCAGGTAGATATGCAGTTTGAAGAAAACGTTCCTGAAGGCATCCGTCGCGGGCAGACCTTGCAGATCCGTCTGGCGCTTAGTGAAGAAAAACAAGCCTTGTTGGTACCAAAAGGAGGGTTCTTTCAACAAACCGGTGGTAATTGGATCTTTAAGGTGAGTGACAATGGTGACACTGCTTATAGAGTTGATATTACCTTGGGAAGCCAAAACACAGAATATTATGAAGTACTGACCGGGCTCCAACCTGGCGATAAAGTGATCACCAGTAGCTATGATAATTATGGCGATGTGCAGGAACTAGTTTTGAAGGATTAGTACAATATCCAGAACTGCAAGGAATGAATCGGGAATGAGCGGCAATTTTAGGTATCAATACTAGTAAAAAAACAGAGCAACAATCACACTACTCCGATGTATTCGGAATGACAATAGAATTAACTAATAGAAATAATTACTTATAGAAAATGATAACAATAACCGATTTAGAAAAGTATTACGCCACAGAAGAAGTGCGCACTATTGCATTGAACAAATTATCCTTTAAAGTAAAGGAAGGGGAATTTGTGGCAATCATGGGACCTTCAGGTTGTGGAAAGTCGACGCTACTCAATATTTTAGGTTTGTTGGATGATCCAGACGGCGGCAGTTTTGTATTCAACGGCATAGAAGTGGCCGGTTTCAACGAACGCAAACGTGCCGAATTGCGCAA
>JBBRKB010000403.1:0-3864 GCA_038218385.1 Cytophagales bacterium
GAAGATAAATTAAAGACTGCGCCAAAGGGTTATCCAAAAGATCATCCGCATGTAGAGTGGTTGAAGTTGAAGAGTTATATCATGACGCATGAACTCTCTGACACAATCGTGAAAGACAAAAAATTTTTAAAAACGGCAACTGCTGCTTTTAAGACCATTAAGCCGCTGAATGATTTTTTTCAAGAGGCCTTAAAGGATTGATCAAAAACATATGTGATTTGGAAAATGTGATGAGAAGGTTCGTAAGGTATGTCAACTTGAAAATACTACTACTCGTTTTTGGTTTAGGGCTGATGAGTTATGGCGCCATAGCACAAGACATTCCCGTTGGTACATGGCGGTTGCATCTTTCATTCAACGCCATTACGTGCGCTACGTATGGCAATGGTAAAATCTACGGTTCATCCGAGACCGGGATTATGGTGATCGAAAATGATAATAGTGTAACTAGCTATTCGAAATTATCGGGACTCACGGGTGCAACAATTTCATACATCAATTTTAATGAAAGCACCAATCAATTGGTGGTTGCCTATGCCGATGGCAACCTCGATATAATCAAAGACAATGTTGTGACTAATTTTGACCGACTCAAAAATTCAACTACAGTCACGGGCTCAAAACGTATCAATCATATAAATTTTAAAAACAACCTGGCCTATCTCTCCACAGATTATGGTGTAGTGGTTTTTGATTTAAACCTTATAGAAGTAAAAGAGACATGGCGTGATCTCGGCCCTAATGGTGAGTTGATAAGAATTTCACAAAGTACATTTCTTCAAGACAGCATTTTTCTGGCAACATCCAATGGCGTGTTGGCTGGTGATTTAATAGATAACCTGCTCGACTTCAGCAAGTGGAAACGTTTTGATGCAAATGAATTTGCCGGACAAATACAGGGAGTAGCAACCTTAAATAATAATAAAGTATTTGCCACCATCGATAACCAAGGGTTGTTTCACTATGAAAATGGTGCGTGGGTAAAGGAAGCATTCCTGGACAGCAAAACATTTCGATCGCTTCAAGGATCTGATGTGTTGCTCGTAACCGAAGATGTTAATGTTTGGGAAGTAACAGTTGATAATCAGTTGATACCGATCAAATCACCACTCATCTCCACACCACTTTTTGCCATATCAAAAGTCAAGTTACTGATAGGTGATCAAATAAACGGAATGTTAGTTAATGGTGTAGGTGGTTTTGTAAAGTATCGACCCAAAGGACCCACCACTCAGAAAACGGTTCGGTTGAAATATCACCAAGGAATTATGTATGCCCTTCAGGGAGGCTATACAAATTCCCTTCAAGCACAAAACAGATCAGGTGATCTCAATAAATTTTCTAATGGTGGTTGGTCTTTCGCAATTTCGCCGCTGAGTGATTTAACAGATATTGATTTTCTTGGCACAGAACTATTTATTTCTTCTTTCGGCTCGGGCGTGCAAAAAGGTGATGTGGAAAATCCCGAAAAAGTATTCGATAATTCCAACAGCACCTTAGTCAATACAGGAGCGGGCGTAAATGTTACGGCTATTGAAAATTCTGATGACGGCCTTTGGGCAACGAACTATGGAGCAGCTTCATCGCTTCACCTGTTGAAAAAAGATAACACATGGGAAGCCTTTTCTTTTGCGTTCACAGCTTCGCAATATCCGCTTGATATTTTGGTGGATGACTTTGGAAGTGTGTGGGCATTATTGAACCCATCACAAGGTGGAGGATTGTTGGTATTCAATAAAGACGATCAGACATCTATCTACCTTACAAATGTTGCCGGCATTGGTGGGCTTCCAAATCGAAATGTTCGATCCATGACGGTTGATAGAGATGGGTATGTATGGATTGGAACCAATGAAGGTGTTGGTTATTTTGCAAGTCCTTCACAGGTATTCAACCCGGGAACAAATTTGATACGGCCCATTTTTGAAAACCGTTACTTATTATCAACCGAAAAAGTGACCGCGCTTGCTGTTGATGGCGGCAATAGAAAATGGATGGGCACAGAGAATGGTGTATGGCTCATCAGTCCTAATGGTGAAGCGATGATTTACAATTTCACGGAAAGCAACAGTCCTCTTCCTTCCAATAAAATAATGGATATAAAAATTGATCCGCAGTCGGGCGAGGTTTTTATCGCGACTGATCGCGGTGTTGTTTCGTTTCGATCAGATGCCACCGATGGAGCTGATTATAGTGCTGTTAAAATATTTCCAAACCCTGTCGCACCTAACTTTAATGGAATGGTAGCGATAAGCGGATTAGCAACAGATAGCTATGTTAAAATCACCGATGTAAGCGGAAAACTTATTTGGAAAACGCGAGCCAACGGCGGAACAGCCACGTGGAATGCACGGGACTACAATGGGCGGAGAGCTTCTACGGGAATTTATTTGGTGTTCAGCGCCTCGCAAGAGGGCAGCGAACATTTTGTTGGCAAGATTGCCGTGATAGAATAATCATACCGTTATTGCATCAAGCATGATCCACAAAACCCGCGGAATAGTTTTTCGGTACACGAAGTTTAGGGAGACCTCCATCATTGTTTCCATTTTCACCGAACTGTTTGGGCTACGTTCATACATTGTCAATGGTGTGCGCAG
Source organism: Cytophagales bacterium (assembly GCA_038218385.1). GTDB lineage: Bacteria > Bacteroidota > Bacteroidia > Cytophagales > Cyclobacteriaceae > JBBRKB01. The sequence goes on from JBBRKB010000403.1 coordinate 2,601, forward strand.
TAGCAACAAGTCATCAGGAAATAAAATTGCACTCTATCAGCCGCTCACCTTGCTCGACCTTGTGGTTTATAATCGGGAGCAAGCCAACATCAACCGCATAAAAGAAGTGAAATGTTTATATCCCTATCGCACCATAGGCATGGATGTAAGGAAATCCACTCTCTGCATGTTTTTAAATGAAGTGATGAACAAATCCATTCGGGAAGAGAGCCATGCCCAGGAGGTATTTGATTTTATTTACGAGGCCTTCGTCACATTAGATGAAATGGATGCCGGTACAGAAAATTTTCATATTATCTTTTTGATTAAGCTTAGTAGATTTCTGGGGTTTGGTCCGCAGCACACGCATGAACTTTCGGATTCACTGCGATTGGATGCAGACACAGAAAAAAAACTTGGCGAGCTTCTTCACTGTGATTTTGATTTCATTATTCCCCTGTCGCTAAAAGCAAGAAGGGAAATTTTAGATTGTGTATTAAAATTTTATGCAGAGCACATCGATACATTTGGGGAAGTGAAATCCCTTCAAATTCTTCGCGAGATATTTTCTTAATTATGGGCATCTTTAAAAACTGTTTTTATATTGGCCTCCCCGCTAAATGGCGGGGCAGGCTATCCCTTCCCTTCTCCGATGGGAGAAGGATTTCGGAGGTTTTTAGAGATGCCCTTATTTTATTACGGCATTGTCTGGAGTAGCCACATAGAGAAATTAAAGAGTCTTCTCTAGCCTCGTGGGTTTACGGCCTTCATCGCATTCAGATGGTGTGCATAAATGACTGTCTCTGAAAGAGTCCAAGAAATCAGAGACTCTTCGTAGATTGGTAGGTGAGCGATAAGAAAAATATTTTATAATATCCGTTTTTACCCGAGTACTTCCGTTTGTAGTCGTTTGTTAATCGGATACTGTTTTTATCAGCCGAAAATGAACATGATTTTTGAAATGTTGGAAAAAACGTTGAAATTGAAGCCACAACAAAGAAAGGCCACCTGATAAAAGGGATATAAACGACATAAAGTGTCGTATACCCAATTGTTATGGGCAAGGCTAAAAGACGATACAACACACAACAACAATAGACGACAATAATGAGTTTACTGAAAAACATATTCGGAAAGAAAGAAAAACCTATAAAGTCTTATGAAGCCTTTTGGACTTGGTTTCAAACTAGCGAACGTAAATTTTACGACATAATAAAAAGCGGAAGAAATCCTGAAAAAGATTTTTTTGATAAATTATCACCAAGACTTGAAGAACTTAAAGATG
>JBBRKB010000404.1:0-3851 GCA_038218385.1 Cytophagales bacterium
GTATGCCCATAACTGGCGGTGAAGCAAAACCACTGCGCAGCGGAATTCCATTTGAGGTGCAGCCAAGGTATAGTCCCGATGGGAAAAATATTTCATTCACCAGTGATGCCGGCGGTGGAGACAACATCTGGGTGATGAAACGTGATGGATCCGATGCTAAACAAATCACAAAAGAAGATTTTCGATTGGTAAGCAATTCCATTTGGAGCGCCGATGGCAACTACCTTATTGCCCGTAAACATTTTACTTCGGGTCGCTCACTCGGTGCTGGTGAAATGTGGATGTACCATATCAGCGGTGGAAGTGGACTTCAATTGACAAAGAGAAAAAATGATCAGCAAGATGTGAACGAACCCTGTCTTTCGCCCGATGGAAAATATTTGTACTACAGTGAAGACATGTATCCCGGTGGATCTTTTCAATACAACAAAGACCCCAATAGTCAGATCTATGTAATCAAAAGATACGAGTTGAGTACGGGAAAAACCATCACGGTGACGGGCGGCTCGGGTGGTGCCTTTCGCCCCCAGATTTCACGCGATGGAAAAAAGATGTCCTTCGTGAAACGTGTGCGTGAAAAAACAGTGCTCTTCATTCATGATTTGCAAACAGGCGAGGAGCGACCTGTGTATGACGACCTGAACAAAGACCAGCAGGAAGCGTGGGCAATTTTTGGTGTGTACACGGGATTTAATTGGCTGCCTGATAACAACACCATTATTATTTGGTCGAAAGGAAAAATAAAAAGAATTGATCTCACTACATTAAAGGTGAGCGATATTCCGTTCCATGTTTCCAATACCATCAAGATTGCCGATGCTTTACATTTTAAAAACAAAGCCTTTGATGATCTCACTACCAGCAAAGCGATACGTCATGCCGTTACATCACCTGATGGAAAGTTTCTGTTGTTCAATGCCATGGGATATCTCTGGCGGCGTGACTTACCAAATGGAAAACCAGCACGGTTAACAGCATCAACGGATTTTGAATTCGAGCCTTCCTTTTCAAAAGATGGAAGCGAGGTTGTATACGTAACATGGAATGACGAAAACCTGGGTGCGATTTATACATTTAATTTTAAGACACGTGGCACAAAGCCTGTAAAGATTACCAATCAAAAAGGTATTTATCGAACGCCTTCATTTTCGCCCGATGGATCAAAAATTGTTTTTGTGAAAGAAGAAGGTAACGATCATCAAGGATTCAGCTTTACCAAAGAGCCCGGTATCTATTGGATGAGTGCGAAAGGTGGGGAAATGAAAAAAATAAAAGGCGAGGGCGAATATCCCGTATTCACCACCGATGGATTAAAAATTTATTACCAAACCGGTGGCTACTTTTTTGGCGACCTCACCAAGTCATTAAAGCGTGTAACTCTTGATGGCCTTGACGAGACCACATTGGTCACCAGTAAATATGCCAACCGTTTGGTGCCCAGTCCGGATGAAAAATGGATTGCATTTACACAACTTCATAAAGCGTATGTAGCAGCGATGCCACAAACCGGTAAGCCACTAGATTTGGATTCAAAGACTACCAGTTTCCCGGTGAGTCAGATTAGCCGTGATGCGGGCATTAGTTTACACTGGTCGTCCGATAGCAAAAAAATGTATTGGACATTGGGTGATGAATATTTTTCCAATGATTTGAAAAACCGTTTTAAGTTTTTGGATGGTGCACCCGATAGCATCCCGCCAGTTGATACGGTAGGAATAAAAATAAATTTAATCGTAAAATCAGATGTCCCGCAAGGGCGAATTGCCTTGAAAGGCGCGCGCCTTATCACCATGGAAGGCGATACGGTTATTGAAAACGGCACACTGGTAATTTATAAAAATAAAATTGAGTCTATGGGAAGTAACATTTCCATTCCTGCAGATGCCAAAGTTATTGATGTCACGGGCAAGACCATTATCCCGGGATTGGTAGATGTTCATTCACATTTGGGAAATTTTCGATATGGATTGAGTCCGCAAAAACAATGGGAGTATTATGCGAACGTAGCGTATGGCGTAACGACTGCGCATGATCCATCCTCTAACAGTGAAATGATTTTTAGTCAAAGTGAAATGATCAAAGCGGGCAACATGGTAGGGCCGCGAATATTTTCTACCGGCATTATTTTATATGGTGCCGATGGTGATTTCAAAGCAGTAATCAACTCAGTTGATGATGCGCGAAGTGCCATACGAAGAACAAAAGCATTTGGAGCTTTTTCGGTAAAGAGTTACAATCAACCCAGGCGTGATCAACGGCAACAAGTCATACAAGCAGCACGTGAACTGAATATGGAAGTGGTGCCTGAAGGAGGCTCAACGTTTTACCATAACATGTCAATGATTATGGATGGACACACGGGTATTGAACATAACATTCCCGTGGCTCCTGTGTATAAAGATGTAACAACGTTATGGGGAAATAGCAAAACGGGTTACACACCTACATTGATTGTTAATTATGGTGGATTGAATGGAGAATATTATTGGTTTCAACATTCCAATGTGTGGGAGAATGAACGTCTGCTGACGTTTACACCACGCGGAATTATCGATAGCCGCAGCCGACATCGCACCATGGTGCCAGAGAAAGAATATGAGAACGGTCACATCCTTGTTTCTCAAGATTGCAAAAAATTAACTGATGCAGGCGTACATGTGAACCTTGGTGCACACGGACAATTGCAAGGCCTTGGTGCACATTGGGAACTGTGGATGTTGCAGCAAGGTGGCATGAGCAATATGGAAGCCTTGCGAAGCGCAACATTAAATGGTGCAGCGTATTTGGGAATGGATGATGAAATTGGCTCGTTAAAAATCGGGAAGCTTGCAGACCTTGTTGTGTTGGATAAAAATCCTTTGGAGGATATTAAAAATTCAAATAGTGTAATCTACACTCTTATCAACGGAAGAATGTATGATGCTGCTACATTAAATGAAATAGGAAACTATGATAAGAAGCGATCTAAGTTTTATTGGGAACTAAGCAACTATAGTCCGAATTTTAAATGGCATGAAGAGAGCCATGGATTTGGAAACCATCAATGTAGTTGCGGACTTTAGGGAAAAAATCATTGAATGCAGGTTATTTAAAAAGCCGTGTGCGGGTTTTAAAAACTTAATAATACTGGGTTCTTTAAGCGATATCCACATTTGCAATCTTAATTTTCGATCCAATGGAATCGATTGTGGTAATTTTATTTAACTTGTGAAAGAGTTCAGAAAAAATGTCTACCCAAACCCAAACCGAAGCAGAACTCCTGCATGGCCTGCGAACAGGCCAGCGGGATGCTTTTGAAGAGATCTTCAAAAGATATTGGCAGCCATTATATTGCATTGCCTATGCGAAGCTTCAATCGCATGTGGAGGCAGAAGAGATTGTTCAAAACATATTTTCCGGACTTTGGGAAAAAAGAAAGCTAACCCTTATTGATAATTTGACATGGTATTTACATACCTCGGTGCGGAATCGGGTCATTAACTATATACGGCATAAGGTTAATGAACGTAAGTATTGTGAGTATTATAAAAGTTTCATGCCACAGAGAAGTGAAGTCACAGAAAACAAAGTTTACTATGATGATTTGTCCGATGCTGTGAAGGTAGCCGTGGACAAATTGCCACAGAAGTCACGTCTTGTCTTTACTCTTAATAGGATGGAGGGGCGCTCTGTGACCGAAATTGCAAATCACTTGAAACTTTCTGAAAAGGCAATAGAATATCATCTTACCAAATCGTTAAAGGCATTGCGCGTTCAGCTAAAGGACTTTATTTTAATGATTGCCTTTATACACTCTTTCCTTCTTTAATTTTTCCTTTTGTCTCAGTTTTATCTTGCGGCTTCTTCAATTT
>JBBRKB010000405.1:0-3836 GCA_038218385.1 Cytophagales bacterium
CACCTGTGACGGAAAAAGTCCCAAAGGGCAATCCGGTGCTGGCGAGATGTGGATTTATGCACTTGGCAAATACACCATCACCAAAGAGAAAAAAGATGGTTTTTATTTTCGACTTAGCAGTCGTGAAATAAATGGGGAGTATAGGATGCATAATATAAAAGCTAAGGAGTGGTTGTTGGAGCGAGTAGATCAACCACAAGTTAATTACCTGCAAGATATTGTTGAGCCCATGTTATCAGAGATAGCATCCAAGCCGCCTACCGATGATGCGTATAGTTATGAATTGAAATGGGATGGCATCCGCGCGTTGATTGCCGTTGAAGATGGTCAGGTGCGTATTCGCACCCGCAATCATAATGATGTTACCAAGCAGTTTCCTGAATTACTTTCTGGTGACAAAGCATTTCGGGCAACATGTGGTTTGTTTGATGGCGAAATTGTTTCCCTTGATACGAAAGGTAGGCCTATGTTCAAAAAAGTAATTACCCGGTTGATGAGCTCAAGCGAATCCGCTATCATCAAGCTTTCCAAGACCAGTCCTGTTTATTGTTATGTTTTTGATTGCTTGTATTTGGATGGAAGAACGTTGATCCATGAATCTTACATGAAGCGAAGGGAATGGTTGAAGGATGTAATCAAAAATGATACACCCTACCGGCTCAGTGAGATGATTGAAGATGGATCGGCATTGTTTGATGCTGCTCGTGAGCATGAGCTTGAGGGTATTATGGCCAAGCGAAAAAATGGTAAATACCTTCCGGGAAAGCGTTCGGATTCATGGCTAAAAATTAAAATCCGAAATACTTCAGAGGTTGTGGTGATCGGTTACACGCAAGGAAAAGGCGACAGGATGAAGACCTTTGGTGCCTTACATATTGCCGAAAAAATTGGTGATGAACTTCAATACCGTGGCAAAGTGGGAACCGGTTTTGATGACGCCACTATGAAAGAAATTTTCCGAGAGATAAAGAAAGTGGATGAAATTAAAAAGCCCATCAAAGCGAAAACTTTAGACGATAAAGTAAGCACATGGATTTCTCCCGAACTCATGGTGGAGATTCAGTATAGTAAGATTACAGCTGATAAAATGTTTCGGGAACCCGTGTTCGTACGGATGCGGCCTGATCTTTCATTTTGAAATTTTCATTCGCGTCATTTTCAAGAGCTGTTTGCAAGTGGATAGTACATATGTCAATCTTTTAAGCATTTTGTATTTTTAATCTGAAATAGTACCTTTATAGGTAGTTTAGAAATGTACAATACTTTTTACCGGACTCCTTAGTCGTCAGGTTTATGTTACTAAATAGCCTACTTATGAAAATGCACCGTTATTTTATGTTAACGCTACTGGTTGTTGTTAGCACAGCTTGTTTTGCACAGAAGGATTTATTGAGTGGTCATTGGGTTTTTGTTGAAGAAACCTATAATGAAAACATGGTAAAGGCCTATGGCCCTTTGGCCGAATACACCAATCCTGATTCTATTTGCGCGAAGATCAGGTTAGAGAAAAAAATCTTACTAGGATCGTATAACATGGTGTTTAGTAAAGGCGACCAATGTGAATCTCAGGGTGTTAAGTTTAAATATAAGTATGAAGGAAATCAGTTGAAGTTAAACTGGATCAATTATGACGTAAAGGTTTTGAATGACAAAGAGTTATTGATATGCGAAGGCGAGGGCAGAACCTGTAACCGGTTTTATCGGCAAGATTATTTTAAAAGCCTTAGCAAAGCGCAGTTGGATCAAACGCTTGCCATGAACCACTACGACTCGCTTGTTCTTTCGTGTATTTTAGGGAGGCAGATGCTCACCGGCAGAAATGATTTGTTTAAGGTTTCAGGATTTCCAAAGTACAGTGCAGGTAATGAAAAGGTAGATGAGGTGCTGGCAAAAAACATGGCGCCTCTCTATGGTGGATTGGGCGATGAACAAAATTTTGACCTTAAGTATTCTTTTGTGCTTGAACCTAACGGAAACTTTTCAAGCGCAGGGGTGGATATAATGGAAACGGTTTAGTACGAATCATTTTTAAATTCGATGCGGGAACTGGGAAACAAATGGGTTCCTTTTGGTAAGAACGGAAAAGCCATAGCCAGTATAGTTTCCATTCCTATTAAAGTGAAGTAATACAAATAAATGTGTTCTGGTTAAAGAAATAATTTTATTCCGGCTTTGGCCAGCATGTTGCTCATCGGAAAAGTGACACGAAGTGCTTCTGATGGAGAATCTTCTGGATTCTCTAAAGTTACACGTGAATCTGTATTCATGCGATCAACATATATCGTGTGTCTCTGTCGCTCATTCAGGGTAGGTAAATTGTCTGTCCCATCGGTTATATCGTGCGTAACCTTCTTGTGTTTTGGGGAAAAGTTCATACTTGTAAAAGCCACTTCTGTAAAGAGTGATAGCTGTGGACGCAACGCATAATTCACACCAATGGCCCCTCGCAAACCCATGGACACACCGCCGTAAAACTTTTCGTTTTGCTCGGTGTGATGAATGGAGAGTTTAAAATCTGAATCGCTTACAAAGGAATTTTTAAGTTGGACAACACCAAAGACGACTCCAGTTGAAACATACGGCTGAAGGGTTTTGTGGGGTACTGTAAGTACGAGGGCGGGAGCGATCAAAAGTACTTTTGATTTTGGGCTGAAGCGATCAAGACTGCTGTTCTCAATTGTTCCATCTATAATTTCCTGTTCGCTATCAATCATTCTGAACTGTTTGCCATCTGTATAACTTGAAGTAAGGTCAAAGCTCACATAGTTATTTAATGAATAACCAAGTCCGAGGCTGATGGTGAATCCAGATGCGTATGATCCTTTAACCAAACTTTTTCTGTTTAAATACGAGGGTACATAGTATCCCGTTTCAGGATCTGTATCTTTTGAATAAACAAAGCTGGAATTCTCACCCAAATTATTGTTGGGTATGGGGAAAGAATAACCTGCGGCTACATGGATGGATAATGCATTTTGTGCCATAGCCTGTGCGCAACAAAAAAATAAGAGTAAGAAGAGAGAGCGTTTCATGAGTCTTTTTTAATGGGCATATTTAATTTTACTGTTGATTATCTCTTAAGTCCCGGAACGAAATGTATATCAGACATTAAATTTTCCATTGGGAACGTTGAATGAATAGCCAACGAAGATTTGGCGAGTAAAGTATTTCTAAAGAACTATTTTTTTGATTCTTCAAATAAGCATAACGACTCAATAATACCTGCCAATCATCGGATGGTCTACAATTGCGCGCTTTAATTCCAGCATATCAACAGGGCCTTGGTAGCGGTAAACAATTTTTCCACCTGGCTCCACCAATAGGGTATAAGGTAATGCACCATTCCACTCCGGATCCAATGCTTCTACCAATTCGTAATTGTCCTTTCCTTCGAAAAGGAAATTTTTTATAGGTGAATGTTTTTCTTTCAGAAAGGCGAGTGCTTTGTTTTCATTCTCTGGTTTATCGGCAGAGATAGAGATGAATTCAAAATCACGTTGGCCATACATGCGCTGCGTTTGAATAAGGGATGGATATTCTGCTACACACGGCGCACACCATGTAGCCCATACATTGATCAGGCGAAGTTTATCGGATTTGTTCTTTACCAATTCAGTCACTTCTTTCTTATTGATTTTTGAAATTGCGACAGGTTTATCGTTCCATTGTTTTTCTACCTCCTTATTCCATTCGTCCTTCCAACCCCATTTTACCGAGCAACCAAATGCCTTGTTAACAGGAGTTGTTACTGTGGTGCCTGCAAGGGTTTCGTCCAATGCTTGGCGTAAGTCTTCACCATTGCCTGTGCCGGGTTTCTCATGGGCATCGATGCGGCC